>NZ_JACHDC010000016.1:0-238054 GCF_014200875.1 Paraburkholderia sp. HC6.4b | reverse complement strand
ACACAAACCATTACCAAACCGCTCAGCAGACCTGGACCATTCGGTATCTCTGATCGATGCCGCCGTCTAGTGTCGGTTTCTCACAGCCGTTCACAGCTTTTCGCGGTGCGACAGTATGGACCAGTCTTGCGACTGCCACCGGTAACAAAACGAGCGCCGCCGAGAAAAATGCGGCTGGCACCGTAAGTAGCCACGCGATCAAATAATACAAGACAAGGAAGACGGCAAAGAGAAGAGAGAGGCTCCCGCCGATGGCGATCGGGTTCACCAAGTGTGGGATATGAAAACTAGCCGGCGCAGGTATTTTATAGAGACCGTCCCAAATGATCGCCATAAATCGAGTTCCCATGAGCAGGTCAAAGGCGCCCAGCATTACAGGGCCAAAGATCAGAAGACCAACTTGTGATCCGATCTCCGCAACAGCCTTCTTGTGATCGACGCACCACTTTATTGAAAACCAACCGAATACACTGGCCATGCCGACTGTTGACAAGAATGCACCTAGGGAGCGACTTGTGCCAGCAAGTTTCGGTAAGAAGAAAAACAGCACGAACGACACAATCGCTATGTAACCATACAGTTTCCTCAGGGCGATCAAGCCTTCGATTACTTTTACGTCTTTTAGGCGATCATTGAAGCTTCCATAACCGTCTTCAAGGTGCGCTACAAAATCATTGATTTTCGGGTTTTGACGGGCCATATCGCCTGCCCAATAAAAACCAATAAGGATTTGTACGCAGGCGAGTACGAGTTTGAGCATGGTCGTTTTTTTGTTATCAGGGAGGCTGTGTAAAAATGAAATTCTTCGATTCTAAGGGTCAGTATTGTAGACCTGATTCGAGGCTGTTCTCAGGTACCTCACATGCACAAACTGAAGATTCAACACCGTAGACGTGAACTTCTAAGTCGATATGGGCGCATCACAAGTTGGCACGCAAGTCTAACGGAGCGTGTGGACAGGCCGCGCGGTAGTCCGCCCGAGCGCGAAAGTCGCGTATCGATTCTGATGGAGGGGGAGTTCACCGAACCGGTGCGCGACGTGACCCGGTTCTTGATCCAAGTCTCGCCGACAGACAAGCCCAGTATTGGAAATGCTGATGTTCCCAACGTTGGCGTGTTCATTTCGATCAAACCCGAGTTACAGGGCGTGGTCGATATGACGGATGACCATTTTCAGGCGTTGCTGACTCTTGCTTCGTCAGGTCGCTTGGAATGGTGCCACGTCGCATTCACGGTGCCGTTTCGGCGGTCTGCTTTCATCGTCAGTGTCGATTTCACCACTCGCCCGCCCGACGACGAGACTTAAACGTCATGCAGTCTCGCCCCTCCAATTCGCCGCCTGCCGAGGGGCGAACTCCATTACTTGGCGTTCCGACGATGGTCATCCAAGTTTCATGGCTAATTCGCCGGGGTCAATCGACACGTACCGTTGAAGCATGTTGGCCGTTGCGTGACCGGATATGGCACGAAGTTCTAGAACGGACAACCCTTGCTTCGCCAACCTTGTCAGTGCGTCGTGTCTGAGATCGTGGAACGTGAAGTTCGAAATGCCGGCCCTCGCAACCGCCCGTTCGTATGCCTGCTTCACGGTTTCCATGGAAACGGGGAAGACTCGTCCGTCAAGGCTACGGGGTAGCGATTCCATGATCGCGATGCACGTAGTGGATAGCGGAATCTTTCGCGGATGCCCTGTCTTCGTCATTTGTAGGGTCGCCGTTCGGCGTGTCAAGTCAACGTCTCGCCATAGCAGCGCAAGGATTTCGCCGCGTCGCGCAGCGGTTTCCAGCGCGAACACCACGACAGGCTTTATCCACGGGTTATGGCACTGACCGCATGCCGAGACAAGCGCGGCCCTTTCTGAGGTAGTCAGCACGCGATCACGGGCTTTGCCAGACCTTGGCTTCCTGATGAGGCCAACGGGGTTGCTCGGAAGATGAATTCCCCATTCCCGGATCGCGATGCTGAAAACGTGCCCCAGAAGCTGAAGTTCGCGTAGTGCGGTGCCGGACGAAACTTCGCTTAGCCGGCAATCCCGCCACGACGCGACCATCTGCGGCGTTATGGAGGACAGTGCATGTTTCGCGAGGCTAAGTTTTTTGAAGCTTTCAATCCTGTAGGATTCGGCGCGGCTTCCACGCTTTCCGTTGCTGACTTCCTTTGCGTATCGGTCAAGAAGTTCTCCTAACGTCGTCTGGTGATCTTTTCCGTCGTTGATCCAGTGTCCGGCGTCGATAAGACGTTCTTGCTGTCTCGCCCATTTCTCCGCGTCTTTCTTCAGGGCGAATGTCTTGGATTGGACCGGGTAGCCTTGCCGTTTGACGATTGCCTGCCAACGGTCGTTGCGTTGTCGTATGGTTGCCATCACTTCTCCGAGGGTGACAGCAGGGTGACAAGCCAGTCTAACGATGGGGGCACGTAGCGCTAACCCATTGATTTCGCAATCGTTGGGGGGGTAGCTCAGCTGGGAGAGCGTCGCGTTCGCAATGCGAAGGTCGGGAGTTCGATCCTCCTCCTCTCCACCAAAAGTTTCAATAAAAACAACGCACTACGTCTTGCGATGTAGTGCGTTGTTTTGCATTCCGGCGCAGGTTTTTGCACACGCAGTGTGGCAAATTTGTGGCGCCGTGCGGTTGTTCGAGATCGCGCAGCTCATTGGTAGAAAACACTTCGTTTCTCTACCGAGATCTCAGCGACCCTTAGTCAACCTTGCATACATCAGCCAACCAACGCCGCTGTGTGCACAAATGTGACATGGCGCAAACAAGAGGCCAATGTCCATGCAAGCGCTACTCACGGTCGATCAACTCGCTGAGCATCTACAGAAATCTGTTGCCAGCATCCGTAGCGATGCGACGCGCAATCCTCAGTCCCTTCCGCCGATCTGTCGCCTTCCCAACACGAAGCGCCTTCTTTGGCGCGCTGAAGATGTAGAGAGGTGGATTGGCCTACACGTCGCCGGCGCCGACTCGCCTAACGTGGCGGAACTGCCGTCACCTGAAAAGCGCCGACGGGGGCGCCCAACCAAAGCCGAAACGGTAGCGAAGCGCGCGCATAGCAACGGCAAGTGGTGAGTCATGCCGCTTGACGATTTGCAGGGCACCGTGGTCCGTGCAGCCATGCTCGGGCGGGGAGCAACAGGCGCAGGCGGCGAGTCGGAGCGCCACTCGGTTGATGCACTGGTCGCACGCGTCGTGGAATTGCAGAAAAGGCACCAAGAGCGGACCGCCCATGAAAAGCGCAACAAGCTGACCGGCGCACCGCTTCCGCACGATGTCGTTCAGTTGCCGCTTTGGCCGGACCTTGTGAGGGGCGTGCCCAACGGCTTCCTGCGGTCAGCACTGTTCGGCGCTATCGCCAAGGGACGGCGCCGCTATATGTCGGGCGAGCGGGTGACGACGCTCGACGGTCTGACAATTCTTTACACTGGCGAACGCCTTGACCAAGGCGACCTCGATGGCTGGGAAAGCGTGCTTCACGTCGTGCGCCTTCAGGCGCTGGGGGTGCCGTGCCGTGTAACGTCCTACTCGCTGCTAAAGCTCATGGGCAAGACCGACACGGGCAAAAACCGTAGGCTGCTGCACACGCGCATCACCCGTCTAAGAGCCAACGCGGTAGAGATCAGGCAGGACGGGTGGTCATACATCGGCGGCCTGATCGATGAGGCCTACAAGGACCACGAAACTCAGGAATGGGTGATCGTGGTCAGCCCAAAGCTGCACAGTCCCATGGGCATGCTGGCGTCTCCCGTTCCATTGATTCCAGCACGCTACGTGAATATAGATCAGTTAACAACGGAACGTAACACTAGAGCGTCAGGATTGAAGTCTGGCTATCTCGTTGTGTCATGGCTTCCTGCTTACGTACTGGGGATCTGTTCATGTCACTCAAAGCCGCATCCTGCGGCTCATGTCGGGCCGCGCAGGCTCTCTTCGTATTCTTCGATCAACGTGTCCAGTTGATCTCGAAAGAACGCGTTCACAAAGGCGGAGTATTCCTTGGAGGTGTCACCGAATTGGCGAACCTGCTTGATCAAGTCGACTGCTAGTTCAATGAGGTCATTTCGCGCGTCTTCATCGGTTTTCGCAGCTGCTTTGGACAACGTTTTCCTGATTGTGACCATTTTGGTTTGCAGCGCTGTCAGCACCTCCGTTCGAGCTTCGACCAAGCCCTGTCGGTTAAGTGCGAACGTGTAAATGGTCGCAATGCCAACTGGATCCTCGTGACCTTCACCGACGACAGGTACGGCAACGCTTAGATTCTGATCAAAGGACCATGTCAGATGCGTAGAGGGATCGACACTTGTTGGATCGATCAGGAGTGGTGCCTCAAGCGTGCAGTCGTCGCCTTCGTTGAAAGCTCGATGTCCAGTGATAGGGAACTGGTCTTGCTTGCCGACCAGCACCTCCCTCTCGGCCGCGAGTTGCTCCAGCGTCATGCCTTGCACGAGGACACGATGATTGCGACGCCGGTTGCAGTCAATACAGGAAGGAAGGAGGTTTTCCCAGTTAGCTGCAAGCCACCAGTATCCGCGATGGTGGGGCTCGTCTTCCACTTCACCTTTCGGTCGGAAATGCTCGACGTCCATCGGCGCAGTTGCTTTGTAGCTGGATTCGCAATAAGCACATTTGCCGCCGAACAACTGGTTTAGCGTGGCCTTAACGTCCGCCCCCTTGTACGCGGTGAAATCGAAGGATCCTTTGGTTGTAGTTCGGTAGAACTCGCGAGCACGCGTCAGTTCGCGCGCACCGGCACCGTCAGGTGCGGTCAGGGAGACCGGCGCGTCAGCTCCAACAGGACGTTGAACAAATATCATGCGTCCCTCGCTCTGATCAATGCGTCGAGAACGGCTTTCACACTGTCTTGCCGGAGCTGAGACCGCTCTGCTAGCGGCGTTGCCTCATAGCGCCGCACAAATTCTCGCGTTGCCTCAGTGACGATTTGTCGTAATGGCGTGTCGCCGATCAGCATCGTGTCTTCGATTTCCGCGGCTAGAGTACTCAGATGCTGTCGCTGTTGATCGGATGTTGAATTGGCACTTAGCGAAGCGAAAGTGTCGAGTTTCGATTCGAATTCCGGGGCGGCCGTACTGCTCAATCCAAAGAAATCTGAAGTGAGAAGCTGGTCGGTGCGCAGCGCGTTGACATCAGGAAGGTCCTGCAGTTCACGGATTCGATTTTCCTCGTCCCGATAGAGGACGTGAACTTCGCCCTTCTGCATTCCCCGAAGACAAAGGGGGTCATGCGTCGTCGCGATAAACTGCACACGTGGGAACGCGTTACGCAGAGCAGACACTACCTGGATCTTCCAACGTGGATGCAGGTGCGTTTCGATTTCATCTATCAGAACGATCCCTTGCGCCTCCTCGAAGTTGCTCCAGCCATCCAGAAGATTACGCATCAGTGTGACCGTCATACCGAAGACCGATCGATAGCCTTCACTCATCTGCTGAATCGGCGTATCGCGGCTGTGAGCGCGAACCAGAATGTTGCCTCGCTCATCAAGCTTCAGTTCATCATCCCTTTGCAACGCGAAAATTTCCCGCATCGCGCGCGCCACGGAATAAAAATCACCTCGACTGAGACCTTGAAGCCATGCGATGGGATCTGCAAGGGTCCACAGAGGGTCGAAAAGTGTGCGAGCCGAATCAACCCTTGTACGGCGCCTCTGTTCATTCTTGAAGAATCGCCTGGCGCCGAACGCATGAATCGTTGCTGCGGCCGACGCCGTCCCTTCGAATTTCTGATTGACTGCATCAATCCGTAGTTCCACCTCGGAGCGATCTGCGAGCGTCACTCTCACGAAGCAATCTCGTGTACGTGTTAGTTGCCAGTTTTTCGTTTCTCGACTCAGCAGATCGCTGGCTTGAATCCCCATCTTTTCGCGCATCGTGCTGCCCATAAGACACAGTGCGATGGCTTGCAGAATTGAACTCTTGCCGGCTGCATTTTCACCCAGCAACATCGCGCCCGGCATTCGCTTGTCCGACGGCCAACCTCCGTTGAGGTCGAGAGTGAGATCCTCGATTCCACGAAAGTTGTGAATCTCGACGCGTTTGATTGGCGATTGGTGTGAAGGCCAATCAACGGATTGAGGTGCCGCTGCAAAGTTTTTGACACTGAAGGCGGCCGAACCGGATTGCGCCTGATCCGTATTCGGGCAGAATTCGGCGACGTGGACATCCGATTCAAGCGAGACCAGGAGTTGAGCCAAGCCTTCGATCAGCTTTCGCGCCATCGGGCGCGAGCGACCCAGATGTTTGGCGAGTCGATGGCCGACCTCCGTCAGAATGATCCGCATTGCACCCGCATGAGGCGTCTTATCATCGAGGATCTGCTCAAGCACCTGTAGCAGAGCATCGGCTTTGTGCCTTGCTATTTCCATGCTTTCGATGCACTGCGCGATCTGGTGGGCGCGTTCCTGAACCAGTTGAGGGCGATTCAGGGCGAGCACATCAATCGTCTTTGCGGCTCTTAGCGACAGCGGCAGGGCATGCCCGTCCAGAGTGAAGTCGAGATGCCCTTGAGGATTGTCCTCGCAAGGGTTGAGCAGAGTACCCGATTCGATGCTATTTGCCTCGTCCCATGTGCTTAAAAGTGTGGCGCGGCGTTCGTCATCAACCGGAAAGAAGTTGGACTTTTCTGTGTTGCATTCGCGACAGACCAAAAAAAGTTGCGCCATTCATATGCGAACCACCCGTAGTAGTCAGCGCTGAATTGGGTACTCCTGGCACCCTTTTCCCTCGCACTATGCAGCGGTCGGAAGTGATCGATCGCGCCTGTTGTGCCGCTGATTGAACGCTCGCAATACGCGCACTTTCCCTCGAAGAGATCGTGAAGCACCGAGACGACGTCGATCGAGTACAGAAGTGAATGATCCAAAGGCACGCGTCGCGTGAGTCGCTGCGCTTCGGGGAGGGAGTAGTGTCCGGCGATATCCCGGTAGGCGGCTTTGGCTTGACTGCCCAACAGTATCTCAGGGCACGACGAACTGTGCCGTTCGACTTTACGCATGCTGATCCTTGACTTATATAGATTCCACTCGCTATACGCTACCGGCGAAATGCCAAATGAGTGGATGCGACGGTTGCGTCCCGTATTTGCATCAGCATTTTAGCGATCCGATGTGTCCCGCTTTCCATCGGCGCCTATGCGCACTGCATCCCGTAGCAGTCGCGCGATGAGTCGGGCGTGCGCATCGCTACCATCCCACACCTCGCTGAGTGCCTTCATGAGTATTTCGCTTGAGGCCGGATTTCGACGAATGGTTAGATCAAAATCAGCATATCGACATAATTCGGCAACGGTTGGCGTAAGACGTCGAAACTGGCCGTTCCGGACGCGACAAATCTTCCCTTGATCTATACCCAGTAGCGATGCTAGGGTGACTTGCGTGTCACCTTTGCGGTTCATCGCGTCTCGCAACGCAGTTGCAATCTCTGTCTGGATTGACATACGATGGAATAAATATCAACATAAATACATTCTTAGGATAAACTCCTGCCCGCATTTCATCAACCGGGATCATGTATGGCCATCTACGTCGACAAGGCCGAATGGGAATGGCGCGGACGCAAGTGGTGTCACCTGCTTGCCGACGACATCGAGGAATTGCATCGATTCGCGGCCAGTCTTGGGTTGAAGCAGAACTGGTTTCAGGATAAGGGGAATTTTCCCCACTACGATCTCACTGAGTCCAAACGTGAGCTGGCACTGCGGCACGGTGCCATTGCGGTGTCGAGACAGGAAATCTGGCAAATCGCGCTTGCCTTGCGACTGAAGTTTTTGCGCCTTAGGAGAATCCATGCGTCCGTTGACGCTCGTTGAATTCGAGCAGCACATTGTCGCGACCAACAAGCTCGCTGATCGACGGGATCAGTGGCTGCAGGTTGCACTTTTCGGATTGATGGGTGAGGCGGGCGGTGTACTGTCCGCACTCAAGAAAGAAGAGCGGGAACCCGGTGCCCAGGAAAACTCCATGGCCATTCTGGCTGAAGAGCTGGGGGACACGCTGTGGTACTGGGGATCGTTGTGTCTGTTTTCAGGCGTCAGTCCGGCTACCGTTGCCGAACATGTGTGCCGCGACAGCAGTAATAAGACAGTGCCGGCAGAAAACGAAAGCGCGATAAATCTGGCCCATGTCGAATCCGCGGTACGCTTGTTAGAGCTGGAGCGCAACTGGACCTTATCAGATGCACTTTTGCGTCTAGGTCAGGCAGTGGGGGCTCTCTTCCAGGAGCAGTCTTTGCTGGAAAACGCAAAGAACCCGGATCACTTGCCCCTGTTGCAAATCGAGAAGCTGCTTGCCGCGATTCTTAAAGCAATTGCTGCGGTTTCCATCCGCATTCCGGTTCACCTGTCAGTAGTCGCTGCACGGAATATCGAAAAAACACTGGCACGCTGGCCGACCGAAATGATCCATGTGGGCCTGTTCGATGAGGGCATGCCGGCCTATGAACAGCTTCCACGCGACATTACGTTTGACTTCCATGAAGTTGGAGATGGTGAGCGTGGGCAGTTGCTTCTGCAATCCTCAAAACTGAATATCGGCGACCGGCTCACCGACAACAGTGCGGATCCCGATTTCTACCGGTATCACGACGTGTTTCATATGGCCTACGCGGTACACCTTGGCTGGTCGCCTGTGTTGCGCGGCTTGCTTCGCGTCAAGCGGAAAAGTGATTCCCGGACCGATGAAAACGAGGATGGTGCCCGGGCGATGCTCATCGAAGAAGGTATTACGACCTGGATATTTAACTACGCGGCCAGGCGCGATTACTTCGTCGACAAGGACAGCATCGACTTCTCGATCCTTAAAACCGTCAAACAGATGGTTCGCGGCTATGAAGTGGACATATGTCCGTTCTGGCAGTGGGAACAGGCCATTCTCGACGGATACCGTGTTTTCAATCTCTTGAAGAACAACGGCGGAGGGGCGGTTCGGCTCAACCTTGTTGCGCGAAGCCTCGAGTATGTTGGAGGAACGCAATGAATATCGAAGAACTCATTGAGATGATTGTCGATGTGAATCTCGACAATGTATTCAACCCCTATACGGATGTTTGTCCCTTGCACGATGATGCGTCTTCGCCGACTGTTCGACGCGACAACCTGATGGCGTTCATGCGTGCAGTGGAAAACCGCGGAACGGAATCGATCTGGTTCGGCCGCGATCTCGGATATCGCGGTGGAAGACGTACAGGGCTTGCGCTAACGGATGAGGGAAACCTCACGGCGCTCGTAAGAACCTACGGCTGTCGATCGGTGCGAAAAGCGACCTCGACTGGCGCGGTCGCCGAGCGTACTGCGACCGAAATATGGAAGATGATCGAGGCTCTCCCGTCGGCGCCTTTCCTCTGGAACGCGTTTCCCTTTCATCCACATAAACCCGACGAGCCTATGACGAACCGCTGTTTTAACGCAGCGGAGCTGAAGGCGACAAGGCATATTCTGGACGGGGTGTTGTCGTGGCTGAAGCCCTGCACGGTGATTGGCCTTGGCAACGACGCCGTCAGAGTCCTGGACACGCTCGGCGTAAAGGCGCAGTACATTCGCCATCCCAGTTACGGAGGGCAGGCGGATTTTATGCGCGGTGTATGCGAGATATTTGGGGTTTCAGCGACAGCAGGTCGTCAGCCTTTGCTTATCTAGACGGAAGAGCAGCATCAGTTTGCCTTTACCGAAAATGATTCCTGCAGCTGACGTAAATCGGCGCGAGTTGTGCCTGCGGGAAGGTCGAGCTTGGCGCAGGACGAAATGACAGTCAGCGTCCCCGCATTCAGGCCGGCTTCCCGTGCAACGAAGTTCAGCAATCGCGCGAGGCCGACAAAGTTGCCCAGTGCTTTCTCTACGAAGTAGTGCGTCCGATAGAATGCGATCAGATCGACGCGTGTCCGGTCGGGTACCTTAAAGCTCAGATGGCTTAAACAAGGACCGCTTCGCGTGCTCGTCATTCCGGGCAAAGTCGGATCGGCGATCGCGATTTCCAAGTCAGGGTCGACAAGGCTCAGTTCATGATGCGAGCGGACCACGCGGCCTCGCCGGACACTTGCCGCCATTTTTCGGATCATCCGATCCAGCGGATTGATCACTGTCCCGTTCGCCTGCGTTCTCTCGAAGAGCCTATGTGCGTACGTTCCCCACCAGTTTGCCCGCTCCTGTTTAAGCAACGGATAGACCTCATCGAGGTAATGCCGATACATCAGCGGCGCAGTGAACCGTGAGGCGACGTCTTGGGGAAACAGCGTATTCGAGACTGCCTGCACCGGCTGCTTGCGTGCACGTCTTAGCATCGCGTCTACCTGTCGGGCGATTTCCCGATCGTGAGGGCCCTGGATGGTCGGCGCGCCAATCTCGGTCACCAGCATGTAACCGACGTCACCTTGCAAATTGAGCATGCCCTGAAGGCCGTCAATCCACGCTTCCCCGACGGACTCGCCGCGCGCAATCATCACCATACCTGTTCTCCTTTCTAGGCAACCATCAGCAGCTTTGCATGATGCTGGAGGTAGGCTGACGTAAGCCAGGCATACCCGCCCATGCCCCAGCCAGTGCCCCAGCTATTCTTGATCAGATAGACATCCTGACCGTTGGAATCGTCCGTGCCTCTTCCCGCGAGAATCACCGCATGGCCACCGTACTGAGGATCGTTGGCGCTACCGTCGATCAGGGAATCCGCATGCGACGCTTTCGGATCAAAAAACACCTCAGTCATCTGAAGTCCGAGCACGGCCGGCTTACCTTGTTCTGAGGTTCCGATCAACTGGTTTGCGAGCGCCAGCGAAAAGGGGTGCACGTCGAATTTGCGCGACATCAACGGGGCCAATATTGGAGGAACGGGCAAGGCGGCACCAGGCTTCTGATTCGGGTTGTACGGGTAAGCAGACGAGTGGGGTTGACCAGCCACACCGACAGCCGCAGCAACTGCGATCGGCGTGAGGCCCACGGTCGGGTCCAATTTCGGCAACGGCAGTGGCGACGCGTGATACACCAGATGCTCGACCGACAGCGGCTTAAATGGCGACGCCCCGTTCACGTGGAACGCGTGCACATCGCTTACGCTGAAGGCAAGGCACGTCGCACGATCAGATTGATCAAAGACGGGACCCAGTCGCGGACGCAGGTCCACTTGAAGTGTGATCGGCATGCTCAGGAAGGGATGCGTTGTTGAACAAGCAGCCCGCTGGGCTGATACGTCGGCTCGTAGGCCAGTCGGAAGGTCGATGCGGGTTCCGAATTGCGATCCCACGGCCGCTGCTGTCGCAAGCCGACTACGCTCGCGTATTGCTCGAGCGTGTTGAGAAAATCCTCGTCATCGCTTTTCAGATCGCGCACGGCCTGCGGGGCTTGCAGAATGAAGGTCCGCTCCCGCTGCGCACCGTATACCGTATTTTCGGGACCAACCGCGGGTGCCGCGGCTGGTGTTCGCTCAACGATATCGAATCCGGCCCGACGTGCTTCGCTGATATCCCACCGGTAACCTGCTGATGGGCGCTCTTTCAGGCGCAGAACAAACTGATCTCGCGGTCCTGCATGAATGCGCATGTTGTCGTCGCGCTCATTCAGTACCCAGACATCTGCTTTGCTCGGCGGCACGCCTTCGGCGCCGAGTTCGTTCAGCTTGATGGTCTGAGGCTTCGCCTTGACCAGCGGCGCGCGCTGTTGCGCCGAGAGCTTCAACAGGTTCGCAATGGCAATAGCGGTTGCGACATAGCTGCACCCAAATCGCAGTGCAAGCTGATAGACGACGCCCGGATTGAGCAGATCGCCGCGCACAATCTGTTTCTGGATCGCAACCGCACGCAAGAGCCACGGTGGCAAGAGAAACGCGGAAGCGAAATGATTGGCTTGCTTTTCAATGGGATCATCAGGATGCAGAAGCGACGCCTCAGAATCGAGGTTGCTGGCGTGGCGCAGGCAGTGGTGCCCAAGTTCATGCGCGCCGGTGAAGCGTTGCATGCTCTGTGGGCGCAACGTGCTGATGAGCATCCCGGGTTCTTCTTCCTTCAGGTACGCGCCGAGCAGGCCTTTAAGCGGTTTGAACGCGACGGTGATGCCAAGTTGATGGGCCGCATCAAAGACGTCGATACGCGTTTCTCCGCGCTGGAGGAGCGTAGAGTCGAGTCCTAGGCGCGTATGCACACGGGCCGCCTCGGCGTGCGCCTCCAATCGTGCGCTGTACTCGTCAGCCATCTGCTAGCCTCGCTTTTTGATTTTCGACTTGTCACGCAGGAAGGCGGCGAACTGTTCCAGTTCCTTAATGTCGTCGTCTTCAAGCCCGTTCGCCATACGCGCAAGGGCACGGAGTTTCACGTTGTCATCGGTCGCTGCGTTTTCTTCCTGCCCGCTATCGGTGAAGTGTTCCACCGGACGCTGGTACAGCGCAGCCAGTCGGGTCAGTTCGACGGCCTCGACGCGACGTTCACCTTTCTCGATCTGGACGATTGCCGTGCGCGTTACGCCCACCCCTTTCGCTGCCTCTTCCTGACTGATTCCAACGTACAGGCGAGCTTCACGCAGACGAGCGGCTATTAGCGCACGCATCTCGATATCGTTCATGGCCGCTCACCCAAGCGAGGCAACGTATCGGGTTAGTTCGGCCAGCAAACTGGACACAAAATCCTCGCGCCCGGTGTACCCACCGCGCCGGATCAACTTGAGTGGAAGCTCACCGACCCCGACTATGGGCTCAAGGGTGGCAAGCACGCCCGTCGCCGTGAGCGAGTCGAGATCGGGGCCCAGGTCGAACGGATCCTCGCCCACTAGTTCGACCGAACGGGTGGCGTCGTAGAACCGCTCCAGTTCCGCACGAACGGCATCTGCGTCAAAAGTCGTCATCGTGTTTCTCCGTCAACGTTGGTAGTTCGATTATAGGACAGAGTTGAAAAAAATGTTTGAATTTCGAACATATTGTGCTCTTTGCATCGGGACGGTCTGGAGTTGCACGGATCGTAGCGTCAACCGCTAACACGCAGAGTCAACATTCCGTGCAGAAGTGAGGCAGAGCCCAATTTCGACTTGACGCCTTAGGCCAGATAAGCGGACTTAAAGACGTGGGCTTTCGATACATCCCCTCCTCGTGCTCACCCAGACGGGCGTGCAACAAGTCGTCCGGTGGAGTTCGCCGCGACGCCGCGCAGCGTTGATCATGGCGGGATCGCTCCGGGCACAGGCGGCCTCCTCCTCCAGCCGCAGGCTGTCTGGATGGTTGAAGACGGCCTGCGCGTGAGCACGGCCGCGCTTGCGGGCTCGGTCACGTGTTCGGGGAAGGGGACCGTGCGCGGCTGCATCGCCTGCTCGCGGGTGGCAATCGCAATGGCCAGCAGCCGCGCCCGCAGTTGCTCGCTACTTTCATACGGCCGTGGGTTAAGACTTGCTGGAAATCAACAACCGGCCAGATTGATCATTCGCCATAGCGAAGACGCTGGCCGCATCAGACCACTCCGCGGTTTCCTTCCGCGAGGTTTATTCAACGCCTGCCCTCACGCGTTGTTTGAATCACGAGCTCGTGGTCGAGGGCAGGCACCGAACAAACCTAAACGAAAGTGTGAGTTCGCTGAAGAAGGAAGCCCACGTCGAACCCCGTGATGTCGCCACCGTCTGCACTCTGCCGCATTGCTGCCGTGAAACTCTGTCTGGCCGAGCGTCGGCAATGGCCGAAGACATGACGCGGGCTCTTGGTGATTGAATGACCGCTTGCGGAGTAGCCGTTCGAATGTCGATGCGGCACCAATCGTGAATGGCGGAAGCTGGCCGGACTGCGCCTGACGTCGGCCGGTTCCTATCGGTGATCGCGAGGCCGGTTTTGCTTTTTGTAGGTATATGAGGTGTTACGCAGTAGGAAAAAACTGTTATTCCCAAATCGGGCATGGGATGAATTACGATTAACACTCGCTGCGGCTGATGGGAGGATGGCTCAAAAATGGGAGAACGCGGCGTTCGCAACGCCAAGGCCGGGAGTTCGACCATCCTTCCTCTACCAGACACGGTTCATGACCATAAGCCCCGAACTGGCTGAAGAACTGCGGCGGATGGCCCTTATCAAGACCGACCAGCGGCGGCAGAAAGCCATCTTGCAGGAGCTGCGCGAGCTGCGGGCCACCCTGCGCCCGATTGATCGCGCGTGGTCCGATACGCGGCTCGCCCTGAAACAATACGAGTGGAACTACGCGCACGTGGTCCCGCAACTTCAGGAGCGGGAGGCCCAGCTGCTGGATCAAATGCGCCCGTTCCTCCGGCGGATTGACGCGTTGGAGAAGGAGGCCCGGCGGCTGGACCGCAAGATACGCAAAGCGCAGCAAGCTAGTGAGCGCACGCCGGCAGGTCCGGCCGGATCGAGCGCACGTACGCCTGCAAGCCCTTGAGCTTGTCTATTTCCTGTCGGTCGTTACCGGCAACCCGGAAACGCGGGTGTCGCGTGCTAGTCCAGAAAACGGTGGTTTTCTAGACACGTCTAAAATTCTCATGCCGGGCTATCGCAACCCTAATTACCCCGTTAATATTCTCGTCAATTTTTCAACGTCCCGGTTGTGTAAATGAATCAGCGGATCGGCTACGCGCGGGTCTCCACGGAGGACCAGCACTTAGACCTGCAGCGTGATGCGCTTCAGCAGGCTGGTTGCCGTGTCATCTATGAGGAGGCGGCGAGTGGCAAGAGCGCTGCGCGCCTTGAGCTGGAGCAATGCCGCAAAGCCCTGCGCCGCGGCGACACGCTGGTGGTGTGGCGCCTGGATCGGCTCGGGCGCAGCCTGGCCGATCTCGTGCAGATCGTCGCCGAGCTGGAACGCTCGGGAATTGGCTTCGAGAGCCTCACCGAGAAGATCGAAACGAACAGCGCTGCGGGCAAGCTGGTTTTCCACGTCTTCGCAGCTCTTGCGGAGTTCGAGCGCAGTCTGATCCGTGAGCGCACCCATGCTGGGCTTGCGGCTGCGCGTGCCAGAGGCCGCTCTGGCGGTCGCAAGCCCAAGCTGGGGGAGAAGCAGGTGCGCGAGATCAAGGCGCTGCTGCGTGACCCGGAAATTCAGGTTGCCGACGTGGCCCGACGCTACGGCGTTTCCCGTACCACGCTTTACAAGCACGTCGGCGTCGTTGCCCCGCGGCACCGATGACCTTAGTTGCGCATCGCCACTTGGTAATGGACGGGGGGAAGCAGTGGATTCGTCGAACTTCGGTTTCTTGGGACCGCACAATAAACAATTAGTGACGCTCGGCGGCCTTGCGGAGAGCTATTTCCCTAGCGATCCCTCTACAGCGATCGTCAAGCTACGCCAGTTTGCTGAATTGATGGCGAAGCTTGTCGCTGCCCATCACGCCGTTTATCGTGATGAGCGTGAAATATTCGAAGAAACTCTGCGGCGCCTGTCATATGATCGACTGATACCGAAGGAAGCCGCTGATATTTTTCATGCGTTACGGAAGGCCGGCAACAGCGCCGTGCACGAAGCAACGGGCGACCACTCTACCGCTCTTACGGCGCTCAAGTTCGCTTGGTCGCTCGGCATCTGGTTTCATCGGACCTATGGTCGCGCTGCGAACTTTCGGTCGGGTGCCTTTGTGCCGCCGCGCCAGCCCGTCGATGCGACGGTTGCGCTGCGTGAAGAGATTGAAAAGCTCAGGCAAAGAGTAGCGGAAACTGAGGGCGATGCGGCTCGCGCCCGCCTTGAAGCCGAGGAACAGGCTCACGCGCGTGAGGCGGTGGAAGAGAGATTGGCGCGCGAGGCTGAGGAGCGTGCCGCTTGGGAGAGGATCGCCCAAGACATTGATGCCGAGAAGGCAGAGGTCACAAGCCGGCTCGCCGCACTTCAAGCCGAGGCGGAAACCGCCCCTCGCGCTGAGGCTGCTCAATTGGTGGAACGGGGCGAAAAGGCTGCAGTAAAGATTGACCTCGACGAGGCGGAAACACGCGCGCTCATAGACCAGCAACTGCGCGACCGCGGATGGGAGGTCGATACCCGCGATCTTCGATACAGCAATGGCGTGCGCCCAGCCAAAGGCCGGAATCTCGCTATCGCTGAATGGCCAACCGCAAATGGTCCCGCTGATTACGCCCTGTTTGTCGGCGCCACCCTAGTCGGCGTCGTTGAGGCGAAGCGGCGGCGGAAGAATGTGTCCGCTGCGATCGACCAAGCTGAGCGCTATTCGACTGGTATCAACGACAGCGCCGATTTCATTTATGCCGGTGGCCCTTGGGGTCAGCACAAGGTGCCATTTGTGTTCAGCGCGAATGGCCGATCCTATCTCAAGCAGATTGAGACCGAGAGCGGCATCTGGTTCCGCGATACCCGCCGCGCCGCAAACCATCGCCGTGCATTGGTCGACTGGCCGACACCGGAAGGCCTAACCGGTCAGCTTGAAGTCGATCAGGATGCTGCCGACGCCGCCCTGCAAGCGCAGCCATTCGAGTTCGGATTTCCGCTCCGCCATTATCAGGAAAGCGCGATCCGCTCGGTAGAAGCAGCCTTGTCTGCTGAGCAACGGGCGGTCTTGGTCGCGATGGCAACCGGCACCGGAAAGACCAAGCTCGCCATCGCCATGTTGTACCGTTTGCTGTCAGCCAAGCGGTTCCGGCGCATTTGCTTCGTCGTCGATCGCAGCGCCCTTGGTGATCAGACTGAGGGGGAGTTTTCGACCACCAAGGTCGTTTCCGGCAAGACATTTGCGGAAATCTTCGGGCTCAAGGGGCTTGGCGACGTGACGCCCGATGTGGAAACCAAAGTCCACATCTGTACGATCCAAGGCCTGGTGAAGCGCGTGCTGTTCGCTGCCGATGGGGCATCGGTGCCACCCGTTGACCAATATGACCTGATGGTCATCGACGAATGCCATCGCGGCTATCTGCTCGATCGGGAAATGTCCGACGCCGAACTCAGCTTCCGGGGGCAGGACGATTACATCTCCAAATATCGGCGCGTGCTGGACTATTTCGATGCGGTAAAGATCGGCCTGACCGCCACGCCTGCGCTGCACACCACCGACATTTTCGGCGATCCGGTGTTCACCTATTCCTATCGCGAGGCAGTGGTCGATGGCTTCCTGATCGACCACGAGCCACCGATCCGCATCGAAACCGCGCTGGCGCGTGCCGGTATCAAGTTCGAGAAGGATGAGGAGCTTGAGCTGCTCAACACCCGGACCGGCGAAGTCGATCTGGCCCACGCGCCAGACGAAATCCGTTTCGAGATCGAGGCATTCAACCGCCAGGTCATTACGCCGGAGTTCAACCGCGTCGTAGCGGAGGAGCTGGCACAGCACATTGATCCGGCGCTACCCGGCAAAACGTTGATCTTCGCGGCTACCGATGCCCATGCAGACATGGTGGTCAGCGCCATCAAGACCGCCTTCGCTAAGCAATATGGCGAAATTGACGATGCCGCCGTGAAGAAAATCACAGGCAGCGTGGACAAGGTGAAGAACTGGATTCGCTCGTTCCGCAATGATGCCAATCCGCAAATCGTGGTGACGGTCGATCTGCTCACCACCGGCATCGACGTGCCGAAGATCACGAACCTCGTGTTTCTGCGCCGCGTGAATAGCCGCATCCTGTATGAACAGATGACCGGCCGTGCGACGCGCCAGTGTCCGGAAATAGGCAAAGAGGTTTTCCGGATTTTCGACGCCGTCGATCTCTATCCGCATCTCCAGAACATGACCGACATGAAGCCTGTCGTCGTCAACCCGTCGATCAGCTTCGCCCAGCTCGTCCGGGAAATGACGGAAGCCGAGAACGATGAGCAGCGGGAGGCCATTCGCGAACAGCTTGCTGTGAAGCTGCGCCGCCGGATCAAGAAGCTGACCGACGAGGCAAGGCAGCAGTTCGAGGCCGAAGCGGGTGAAACGCCGGAAGCTATGCTGCAACGGGTCGCTTCCAGCGATGCACCGGAGCTTGCCGCATGGCTGAAGGACCGCGCCGCGGTCGGCCCCATCCTCGATTGGCAGGCTGAAGGCGATAATGCCGGCTATGTCCCGATTTCTAGGCACGCGGATCAGGTCGTCGATGTGTCGCGCGGTTACGGGAGTGCCGCGAAGCCAGAGGATTTTCTGGATAGTTTTGCCGCTTTCGTGCGCGACAATATCAACACGATCGCCGCGCTGAAACTCGTCGTGCAGCGCCCTCGTGATCTGACCCGCGCCGATCTGACGGAATTGCGCCTTGCCCTCGACTCCAAGGGCTTTTCGGACGCCAATCTGCGCCGTGCCTGGGCCGATGCGCGCAATGAGGAAATCGCCGCCTCGGTCATCGGCTTCGTCCGTCAGGCCGCGCTGGGCGATGCGCTGATTCCCTATGAAGACCGCGTGCGGGACGCGATGCGTGCGATCATGGCGAGCCGCGCATGGACAGATCCACAGAAACGCTGGCTCAAGCGGATCGGCGAACAGATTGAAAAAGAAATCGTGGTGGACCGCGCCGCCATCGACAAAGAGCCGTTCATCGCCGATGGCGGCTTCAATCGCCTTAACAAGGTGTTCGGCGGGGAGCTGGAAAGCATCCTCGCCGGGATTAATGAACAATTGTGGAAGAAGACCGCGTAAATGAGCACCACCACTGATATCGTCGCCAAGCTCTGGGGCCTGTGCAACGTCCTGCGCGACGATGGCGTCACCTATAACGAATATGTGACGGAGCTGACCTATCTGCTGTTCCTCAAGATGCTGGAGGAAACCGGCAAGGAGAAGCGTTTGCCGGAAGGGTGGCGCTGGGGCCTGCTCGCCCAGCGCGAGGGCATGGAACAGCTCGATTATTACAAGGCGATGCTGCTCGAACTCGGCAAGGCGAAGGACAAGCTGGTCAGCGCGATTTTCATCGACGCCCAGACCCGCCTGCGCAAGCCGACCAACCTCAAGGCGCTGACCTCCAACATCGATCAGCTCGACTGGTTTTCCGCCCGTGAGGAGGGGCTGGGCAACCTTTATGAAGGCCTGTTGGAAAAGAACGCGGCCGACAAGAAATCCGGCGCCGGGCAATATTTCACGCCCCGTCCGCTGATCGACTGCATCGTCCGCCTCATGCAGCCGCAGCCGGGGGAAGTGATCCAGGACCCGGCAGGGGGAACGGCGGGCTTCCTCGTCGCCGCCGATCGCTACATCAAGGACCATACCGACGACCTGTACAGGCTGACCGAGCAACAGGCCTTCTTCCAGCGGCACAACGCTTTTTCCGGCGCGGAACTGGTGCCCGATACCCATCGCCTGAGCATGATGAACCTACTGCTGCACGGTATCGAAGGCGGGATGGAGAATATCGACACGTTGTCACCCGATGGCGAGGCGCTGCCCAAGGCCAATCTGATCCTAACCAATCCACCCTTCGGCACCAAGAAGGGGGGCGGTCGTCCGACCCGATCCGACTTCTCGATCACGGCTGATACGTCGAATAAGCAGCTTGCCTTCGTCGAACATATCGTGCGCGCATTGGCCCCGGGCGGGCGCGCCGCCGTGGTCATCCCCGACAATGTGCTGTTCGAGGATAACACCGGCCGCCGCCTGCGCACTTGGCTGATGGACCTGTGCGACCTGCACACCGTCCTGCGCCTGCCGACCGGCATTTTCTATGCGCAGGGCGTCAAGACCAACGTGCTGTTCTTCCGACGGGGCAAGAGCGACAAAGGCAATACCAAGGCCGTCTGGGTCTATGACATGCGGGCGAACATGCCGGCCTATGGCAAGACCCGCCCGCTGACCATCGCCGACTTCGCGGATTTCGAGGCGGCCTATGGCGCTGATGCCAATGGCAAAGCCGAGCGGCAGGATCAGGGCGAAGACAGCCGCTGGCGCAAGTTCGACCGTGCCGCCATTACCCACCGCAACGACAATCTCGACATAAGCTGGCTTCGCGATACCGAAGCCGAAGCGGAAGAAGCGCTGACGGAGCCGGAAGACATTGCCGCCGCTATCATTGGCCATTTGAAAGCGGCGCTGGAGGAGATCGAAACGCTGTCGGAGGAGTTGGAGCCGGATAGCGTTGAGGAAGCCGCTGCCATTGCGGAGGCAGCCGAATGAGTAATTTGCCGGAAGGGTGGGCGGGTGCCCGCCTTCGTGACGTTTGTGAACTCATAAACGGTCGCGCGTATAAGCAAGATGAACTGCTTGATAAGGGAAGGTATCCTGTTCTCCGCGTTGGAAACTTCTTTTCCAATAGACACTGGTATTATTCCGATCTAGACCTCGATCGCGACAAATATTGTGACAGTGGCGACCTGCTGTATGCGTGGTCTGCCTCGTTCGGTCCTCGGATATGGGATGGCGGGAAAGTTATCTTTCACTACCATATCTGGAAAACGCGGCCAGTTGATGCGCTTATCGAAAAACGTTTTCTTTACCACTGGTTCGAATGGGATAAAGAGAATATCAAATCCGATCACGGCACTGGATCGACGATGATCCACGTGACTAAAGGTGATATGGAAGCGCGTAGATTTGCCCTTCCGCCATTACCCGAACAGCGGCGGATCGTGGCGAAGATCGACAGCCTCATCGGCAAAACCAAACGCGCTCGCGACCATCTCGAGCACATCCCCCGCCTCGTCGAGAAATACAAACAGGCCATCCTCGCCGCCGCCTTCCGGGGTGACGCGGAGTTGGCCCGCGTCGGCGACGTCATCACTGACATTCGCTACGGCACGGCCAAGAAATGTAATTACGATGGCGGTGCTGTTCCTGTCCTCCGCATTCCCAACGTGCAGGGCGGTCGCATCGATCTCGGAGATATGAAATCAGCCGATTTTGACGCGAAAGAGCTTTTGAAGCTGGAGCTGCAAACCGGCGATATATTGGTGATACGCTCTAACGGCAGCCTAGACCTCGTAGGACGTTCCGCTGTTGTTGATCATCGTGCAGCAGGAATGCTTTTTGCCGGCTATCTCATTCGATTGCGCCTTGATCCCACCCGGTGCCTGCCGGAATACCTGCATTGGTTCCTGCAATCCTCTGTCGCACGCAATACCATAACGAATGCAGCAAAATCGACCAGCGGCGTTAACAACGTCAACGCGCAAGAGCTTCAAACCCTTGAGCTGCCCTTGCCGAGTATCGCTGCGCAAAAGGAGCGGATCGCAAGTATAGAATCCGCTTTCACATGGATTGACCGCCTGACTGCTGACGCCACTAGCGCCCGCAAGCTAATCGATCGCCTCGACCAATCGTTGTTGGCTAAGGCCTTTAGGGGCGAACTGGTTCCGCAAGACCCTACCGACGAACCCGCCAGCGCTTTGCTCGAACGCATCCGGGCAGAACGCGCTGCCGCGCCGAAACCCAAGCGCGGCCGCAAGAAGGCCGCCTGATTCCATGGCCATTCCCGATTACCAGACATTGATGCTGCCGGTGCTGCGCCTCGCTGCCACTGGTGAACAGCGCGTGGCCGATGCCGCCGAACGCATTGCCGATGATCTTGGCCTCAGTCCAGTTGAACGCGAAGAAATGCTACCCAGTCGGCGGCAACGCCTACTCCACAACCGCATCCATTGGGCAAAGTTCTATATGTCCAAGGCGGGCCTTGTCACCTCGCCGAAGCGGGGGCGATTCATCGCGACTGATGCGGGGCGGGCGCTGCTGGCATCCAATCCCGCGCGGATCGGCGTGCACGAGCTGAAGGACTATGAGGGCTTCCGCGAATTTTATAGCGGGCAGAAATCGGCCGACGACGATGCCCCGCTTGCTGTCAGCGTCCCGTCAGTCGAAACCGGGACGCCTGAGGAGCAGATTGAGGCGGCCCATCAGGCCGTGGAATCAGCCCTTCGCGCGGAACTGCTGGAACGCATCGTCCAGAACAGCCCGGCGTTTTTTGAGCAACTGATCGTCGATCTGTTGATCGCCATGGACTATGGCGGATCGCACAAAAATGCCGCCACCCAGCTCGGCCGTTCTGGCGATGGCGGCGTGGACGGCGTCATCAACGAGGACAGGCTGGGGCTGGACCGGGTCTATGTGCAGGCCAAACGCTATGCCGACACGACAGTTGGCCGCCCCGATGTGCAGGCCTTCGTCGGCAGCCTTGTCGGCCGCGGCGCCACCAAGGGCGTGTTCGTCACCACATCCACCTTCAGTAGCCAGGCGCGCGACTATGTCAAACATCTCGCTCAGCGCGTGATCCTGATCGACGGGGACCGGCTGACCGACCTGATGATCGAATATGGCGTTGGCGTCCGCGTCAGCCGTAGGATCGAGTTCAAGCGGCTAGACGAGGATTTTTTCGCGGAAGAATAGCCCGGCAGTACGCACTCGAAACACCTTCGCAGAGCGAGACCCAATGAGGGATGACGCCGTGCAAGCTGCTGTTGCAGTTACGATAGTTTCTTTGCTAGATCCTCGGCTCGCGGATGGTAGTAACGCATCAACATGCGTGGGTCTTTGTGGCCGGTGTTGCGGCTTAGCGCGCGCGGGTCGTGGGATTGGGCTGTCGCGGACGCAGAAACGAAGCTCATAGCTTCACCACCGCGTCTGCGGCAACGGTTTCGTGAAGCGTTGGCGGCTGAGTTCGGCGAACCGGTGCGCGCGATGCTCGATCTGGCGGTGCTCGGTGACGCGGAGCGGAACGTCAAGCCTCTCAAGCCCACAATCTTCGTCGGGCGTCTCCGACGTGCCTTGGCACTGGCGACGCTGCGCCAAGAACCACCTGATCTCGTCATTCTCGACGAGTTTCAGCGTTACCGACAGCTTCTGGATGAGAGAGACGCTGATCCGCTTCTAAGGGCTCTTCTGGAACCTCAGGGCTCGGCCACGCCGCCGGCGATTCTACTGCTTAGTGCAACACCCTATCCGCACCTTACAACACGATGGGAGGAGGCACGCGGCGCCCTCGCTCATACGGAGCTTCTGAAGTTGATCGAGTTTCTTGCCGGTTCCGATGTGCGTGATCGTGCGAAGACGCTCTTTTCAAATTTCGGCGATAAGCTGCGTGACATCGCCGCGCATACTGATGCGAATCATCCAGAGCTGAAGGATGAGGTGGCCGAAGCTGGGCGGCTCAGAGATGAGCTGCGCATCCTGTTGACGCCGGTGATGTCGCGAACCGAGCGAGACAGCGTAGCATCGGCAGACCCACTTGCCGGAACCAAATTTCTTTATGCGGATCCGTTGCCTGAGGACTTTCAGGTGTACCGGCACCTGGCAGACAGTTTCACTGAGCAGCTGCGCTATGAGGCGTTGCCGTATTGGTCGTCAGTTCCGTTGCCAGCTCAATCTCTTGGTCCTCGATATGCGGCCTGGAAACGCGCCAAGATCAAGGCTGCGCCGAAGCTCACACGGATGACACGGGGACGTCGTGACAAGCTCAACGCGCCAACGGCTTGGCCAGATGCAAAGCTTCGGGCGCTAAGCAGCGTGGCTCCGCCGAAGCTGTTGTCGCTTCCGTGGGTTGCTCCATCGCTTCCCTGGTGGCCGTTAAGCGGAGGTTGGAAGAACGCAGCGACCGACCCCAAGTTGCTAATGTTCAGTCGTTTCCGTGCAACGCCGCCGAGCGTCGCCGCGCTTCTAAGTTTTGGCGTCGAGGCCCACTGTCTTCCCAGACAGCGCGGCGGCTATGAAAAAGCCTATGCGCGCCGACGCTTCAAACTGGTGGCCATACCCGGACCTGTGATGGCGGCGTTCCATCCTTCGCCTTGGCTAATCCGTAACACAGACCCACTCGCAAAAGGCGGGGCGACGCTCAGCGCCGTTCGCAAAGAGGTCCGGCGGCAGATCCTCGCCGCTCTACCTAAAGGCATTGTTGAACGGAAGACCGTGAAGGCCCGGCGACGGCACAGATCAATTGCACGGATCTTAGCGTCAATTGAATGCATTGCTGGTGTCGCGGACAAGTCCGCAGAAGGCTGGAGCAGCGCGATCGGCGATGATCGTGCCGCGCAGTCCGCGGTCCGAAAATGGCGGCAGGCACAGCCGATAGACGGGCTCTCTCCTGTCGAGCTTTCGGACCTCGTGGACTATGCGATTGGGGCACCAGGCGTTGCACTCGGGCGGGCTCTGCTGCGGCATGACCCGACGATTCTTGACGCAGCGCGCTACCTTGAACTGATTCAACTAAGTTGGCAGGGGTTGCGCGCCTATCTCGACAATCCGGTGTTTCTGTCGTCGCTGCCTGGGAAGAATGCGGTCGAGCAAGTCATGAGTGCCGTCGTCGATGGTGGCTTCGAAAGCGTTCTCGACGAGCATTTCTGGCTTCGCGCGCAGACTCTTCAAGGGGGCGTGGCGGAGCTCGCCAAGGATCTGCAATCGTCGCTCGGTCTACGCGCGGGCAGCTTCAGTTTTCATGGAATCGGCGGGGCGCCACACAAAATCCCTGTACGTTGCCATGCCGCTGTGCCGTTCGGCGACGCTCAGACCGAGCCGGTGGTCAAAATGGAAGGGGGTGTTGCCCATGTCACTCAGGCTCGTCCCGATGAAGTTCGCCAGAGCTTCAACACGCCCTTCTGGCCGCACGTCCTGGCGACGACGTCCGTTGGGCAAGAAGGCCTCGATTTTCACCCTTGGTGCTCGCACGTGGTTCATTGGGATCTTTCGTCCAATCCGCTTGATCTCGAGCAGCGCGAAGGTCGAGTTCAGCGTTATGCGGGGCTGGCCGTCAGGCGGCGGCTTTCGACGGTGTTGCAGCACGAGGTGTGGAACGATCCGGAAATAGCCAACAGCTCCCCTTGGCACTGCGTACAGAGGCATGCGGAACGTTCGGTTGATGCAAGCGGCCTTCGCCCTTGGCGGGTGCTGGACGGCGCCGAAATCCGCCGCCATGTTTTCGAGCGCCCTTTCGGGAGAGATGTTGCACGTTTCGCCCAACTTCGAGAGCAGCGCATGATCTATCGCTTGGCTCTCGGGCAGCCAAATCAGGAGGACTTTATCGACGTGTTGTCCCGCGGTGGCGAGGCGACTCGCAAAATATTGCAACCCCTCGTACTTGACCTTTCCGCGATGGGGCTGCGGCAAATGACGAGCGTCGCCCATTTAACGCGGGCGAACAGTCATGGGTCTGTTGTGGCTGTTCCCTTAGAGGCGGAGGAAGATGCGTTCGCCGTGGGGCCGGCGTCCGTGCGGATAGATGGCAGTAGGCGAACATCTGGACTAGGCTAAACTCAGCGGGACTCGAGACGTTCTTTGCCGAGCATGGCCATCAGCATCACGCCTTGGGGGATCCATGCGCAAATCTGGCACCTGCTTCCAATCAGAAACACGCATTGGAGCCGGGCAGAATTGACGGTAATAGGTCCAGTGGCAGTGCGCATTGGGTGTCTTGTTGCAGTCTCTGCGGTCCGACTTTGAGGCCGATTTGCAGCCGAATCGGCTTTGGGGCAAATTCCGGGGCACGCTGAAAAGCCATGACGGAAAAGTCAGCGTATCTGATTTGCGTTTTTAGACGTTTTTGTAGCCCTCCTCCCACCAGATTCTTCAAACAAAAACCGGCCTCCCGCCAATTTTTGTTTTCTACATCGACAAACGCATATCGTCATTACCCTCGATGAACGAGTTGACCGCATGCCGTGCCTTCGGGAACAGCAGGCGCGACGCGCAGGCGAAAAAGCGCCGCTCAGAACCTATCCCACCTCTCCGCGATCAAGTCGGTCGCGCGTGCGACGGCGTGCATGAGCTCGTTCATCGTCCTCCCCGCTTCGCCAGCGAGCGCCGAGCCGTCGCGGATCCGGTCGACCGACGTCGCGATCGGGTCCTTGATCTCCTGGCGGCGCTCGACGAGCGTTGCGCGAGGCTGCGTACCTCGCTTGCGACCACCGCGAAGCTGCGTCCCTGCTCGCGGGCGCGCGCCGTTTCGACGACCGCGTTCAGCGCGAGAATGTTGGTCTGAAACGCAACGCCTCGATGATCGCCGTGATCTCCGCGATCTTCGTCGCGCTGTCGATGATGTGCCGCGTCGTGTTGACGACCCAGGGCCGGCCACCGCGCTGCCCTTCTGCGCAACAGACAACGCAATGACCGAAAAATTAGAAGCTTGCACGGTTTTGCGCGTATTTAAAATGCTTGATGAATGCATCGCTTTTCGTTTGAATTTCGGTCTCTTTTCCATTTGTCAGCAATTCTCCGTGCAGCACAGCGGTGCTTTACCCGACGACAATGTTTCATTCGTCCACCCGGAGCGACCACGGTTGAGGTAGGCTTAGTCAATCCCCTTATGTCCCCCGTTCTGCGCCCAGATGGACTGCCTCCCCTCGGGGCACGCACCTCAATAGCTCGTCTCCACGTATGTCAACTCCGGACCCCAACAACCGCGACCTCCGCGCCGCCTTAAGCGACCTAGACGGCGCCCGCAACTGGATGGCGTCCATCTGCGGCCCCCACGGCCTCCAGGTCAGTCATCCAGAGCGCTTGCGCTTCCACCAGTCCGGCACCGTACTTCGTTCGATGGCGACGACGATAGGCTACGTTGAATACGGCACCGACGTGACGGTCGCGGTGAGCGAGAGCAGTCCGCTGAACTGCTACAGCGTGAGCCTGCCGATGGTCGGTCAACAGGAGCTCGCAGCACACGGCAAGAGGTGGTTGTCGGATCAGGATTGCGGTCTGATCGTCAGTCCGCAGGAATCGCAGGATCTCGCGATCACCGGCAATTGCCGCAAGCTGCACGTCGCGATTCCGCGCTCCGCGCTCCAACAGGTACTGCAGACGATGCTGCAACGCCCCGTCGAAGCGCCGCTCGTGTTCCAGCCTGACATGGACGCAGCCGCCGGCGACCAGGCATCGTGGTGGCGCATGGTCAAGTTCCTGGCCGGCGAGATGGAGCGCTCGGGACCATCGCTGGGGCAGCTTTACATGTCCAGCGAGTTCGAACTGACGTTGCTGAAGGGGCTGCTGCTGTCACAGCCGCATAACTATTCGGAACAGCTGGCCAACGCGACCGCGCCGACGCCACCGCATTATCTGACCCGCGCGCGTCAGTTCATCCACGACAACGCGCGCGAGCCGATCACGCTCGAAGACATCGAGCGCGCTTCGGGTGTGTCGCGCTTCAAGCTGTTCGACGGCTTCCGTCAATATTTTGGCTGCGCGCCGATCGCGTATCTGAAACGCTACCGGCTCGAATCGGCGCGGCGCGATATTCTCGACGACCGCTCGGTGCGCAATATCTCGTCGGTGGCGTTGGGCTGGGGGATGTCCCATCTCGGCCGTTTCTCGACCGAATACAAGGCGTTGTTCGGCGAGTCGCCATCCGAGACGCTGAAGCGCGCGGCGCGGCGTTAGAACGTCCTATCGCGCGTTGCTTTCGCCGAACTTCTCGTAAAACAGCCGGTAATCCTGAATACCCTGTTCGGTGAGCCAGGTCTTGATCGCTTCGACCATCGGCGGCGGTCCGCACACGTACATGTCGAAGCCATTCGATTCGAGAAACGAGCGGTCGAAATGCTCGGGAATCAGCCCGGTCTTGCCCGACCATTCCGGCGCCGGATTCATCACGACCGTCTCGACCGCGAATCCTTCGATGCTCGCCTTGTAGCCGTTGATGCGCCCGGTCTCGCACAGATCGGCTGCATTCGTGACGCCGTAGTACAGATGCACCGGATGCGCGACTTTGCGTTTCGCCGAGATGTCGTCGAGCATGCCGAGGAAGGCAGAGAGTCCCGTGCCGCCCGCCACCATCACGAGCGGACGCTCGACCTGGCGCAGATAGAACGCGCCGAGCGGCGCCTCGAACTCGACCGTATCACCGGCCTTGCAACGTTCGCGCAGATAGTTGCTCATCATGCCGTCGGGCAGCAGACGGATCAGGAATTGCAACTCGTTGCGCGCGTTCGGATGATTCGCGAACGAGTACGAACGCCATTCTTCGGTGCCGGGCACCTTCACGCGCGCATACTGGCCCGGCAGAAAATCGAGCTGACGCTCATGCGCGCTCGCATCGACTCGCAGAATCGCGGTCGTCGCCGACACCAGCTCGACGCCGACCACGCTCGCGGACACGGTGCTCGTGCCGGCGCCTTCGCACAGCGTCGAGTCGAAGTCGAAATAGAACGACGCATCCGACTTCACGCGCGTCTGGCACGAGAGGATCTTGCGCTGCGCGAGGTCCTCTTCGCTGAGCGTTTCCTCGTCGACGTAATCGAGCGTGTAGTCGCCCGATTCGCAGCGCCCCTGACAGGTGCCGCACACGCCTTCGCGGCAGTCGAGCGGAATGTTCACGCCGTTCTTCAGCGCCGCGTCGAGCAGCAACTCGTTCGGGCTCACATCGAAGAACGCGGTTTTGCCGTCGGCAAAGCTCAACGCGACCTTATGTTTCATCGTCGTGCTCCCGGCTTACAGATGGTAGAAATCCAGCACCGCGTTGATGTGGTCGTTCAGCAGCAGCACGTGCTTGCGCTTGATCTTCCAGCTATCGCCCGACGCTTGCAGGTCGTACACCGCGCGGCCGTAGAAGTAGTCGGTCGAGCCGTGACGCGTGTACAGCGTCGACCAGTTCACGTTCGCTTCGACGCTCGAATCTTCGCGCTCGCTCAGTCGCACGTTACTGATCTGATGCATCGTGCGCGGCAGCGGTGTCGACGCGGCCGACTTGCCGGTGCGCAGCCGGAACACGCGGTCTTCGAGACCGGCGCGATCCGAGTAGTAAATCAGCGACATGCCCTGCTTCGGATCGGTCGTGTACACGTGCTCGGAATCCCACTGCGGCACATGAAACACGCTCTGCGGATCGAATAGATCGAGGTATTCGTCCCATTGCTGCTTGTCGCACAGATCGGCCTTCAGATACAGAAACTGCTCGACGGAGTGTTGGAGTTGGCTCATGCCTGCTCTCCCTGCGATTCGATGGATTTGTCGAGACCCTTGAGGATCGTGTCGCGCCAGGTGCCGTGCTGGTTCACGTAAAGCCCTTCGTGGGTCAGCTCGGTGCCGGTCAGATTCGGCTCGATGCCGAGCAGCGTGGTGTTCGCGGTCGCGCCGCTGGCCCACTTGTGATGCCCGCGCGAGATGTCGCTCCAGCGTTCGAGGCGCGCCTGGAAGCCGCGCTGCTGCTCGCGGAACTCGACGAGATCGTCGGGCGTGCCCATGCCGGACACGTTGAAGAAGTCTTCGAACTGACGGATGCGGTTCTCGCGATCCTTCGCCGATTCGCCCTTCACGCCGATGCACTGGCTGATGACCTCGGTCTTGTTCCACGCGAGCGGCCGCACGATGCGCAGCTGCGAGCTGATCTGGTCCATGAAGAACAGGCTCGGGTAGACATTCAGATTGCGCAGCCGGTGCATCATCCATTCGGCCTTGTCCTCGCCATAGGCTTCGACGAGCCGCGGCATCACGCTCTCGTAGCCGGGACGCACTTGCGGATTCGGCATGTCGCTGAACAGCACGCTGTGGCCATTCCTGAACGCGAACCAGCCGTCGTCGGTTTCGCTGTCGCCGGCGCCGAGCTTGCTGTAGTCGAGCGTGCCGCCGGGGTTATCCCCTTTCTTCGCATTCGCCTCGATGCGGTGCTGCACGGTCGCCACGTAGTTGTAGTGCACGGTGCTCACGTGATAGCCGTCGAGACCGTTCTCGTTCTGCAGCTTCCAGTTGCCGTCGAACGTGTAGGTCGACTTGCCGGGCAGCACTTCGAGCTCGCCGGTCGGCGACTGCGCGACCATCATGTCGAAGAAGATGCGCGCGTCGCCGAGATAGTCTTCGAGCGTGTCGATGCCGTCGACGTCGAGGCTCACGAACACGAAGCCCTTGTAGCTCGCGATGCGCGCTTTCTTCAGGCCGCGCACCGACTTGTCGAAGTCGTCGCAGTATTCGCCCGGCGCCTTCACCTTCACGAGCCGGCCGTCGTTCTTGTAGCACCATGCATGGAACGGGCACGTGAAGGTCGACTGGTTGCCCTTGGTCATACGCGTGAGCGTCGCACCGCGGTGCTGGCACGCGTTGATCATCGCGTTCAGGTTGCCGGCGCCGTCGCGCGAGATGATCAGCGGCTGGCGGCCCGCGCGCATCGTCAGGAAATCGTCCTTGTTGGGGATCTCGCTTTCGTGGCACGCATAGATCCAGGCCTTCTCGAAGATGTGCTCCATCTCGAGCGAGAACAGCTCGGGCTCCGTGAACATTTCGCGGGCAATCCGGTACACGCCTTCCGCGGGGCGGAAGTCCAGACAGCCGCTGACGAATTCGCGCCATTCCGAGGCGCTGCGCTTCTCGCTCATGATGTCTCTCTCTCCTTGTGTCCAATCGTTTGAACGTGACAGGCTCGATTGAATACCCAAGTGGCGAGGCCAACTATCCAGCCAATTCGCATTTGCTATCCGAATAATTGGACCGCGCCTGGATAATCTGGCGATCGGACGCAACCCCCGCCGGACGGGACTTCTGGCGTGCCGTTCCGGTGCATGCGGGCAAACACCCGGCTACGCAAACGTTTGCCTGCGCGCCATGTCTGCTACGCTCACGTTTTCGTAGGTCGCGTTTTTGACGGTGATTGCCGAGACGCGGCCGCTTCTTCACGCGCGACGTTCAGCGCATGTCAGAACCAAAAACGCATGGTGACGCGCCGACCGAACAACGTGATTGCGATCAGTGTCTTACTGGCTGGCGCGATCCTCGCGATCGCCGTGTCGCTGCTCGCACAGATGCGCGACGATGCGTTGCGGCGCGCGCAGGACTCCATCGCCAACATATCCCTGCTGGTCCAGCGCGATGTTTCGCGCAATCTCGAGATCTACGACCTGTCGCTGCGCGCGGTGATCGACGGACTGAAGCAGCCGGGCGTGCTCGATCTGCCGCCGGAGATCCGCCAGATGGTGCTGTTCGACGGCTCGATCAGCGCAAAGGACATGGGCTCGGTATTCGTGCTCGACGAGAACGGCAACGTGCGCTTCGATTCGCGCGCGTGGCCGCCGCGCGCAAGTAACCATGCGGACCGCGACTACTTCAAGACGCAGCGCGCTTCACCCGACGTCGGCCTGTACATCAGCCATCCGTTCAGCCTGAGCGGCACCGACGACGACCTGCGCATCGCGCTGAGCCGGCGCATCTCGAGGCCGGACGGCAGCTTCAGCGGCGTGGTGGTCGGCACGCTGCGCCTCACGTATTTCCATCGGCTGTTCGACGGCATGAAGCTCGGGCCGAGCGGCTCGATGGCATTGATGCTCAGCGACGGCACGATGTTGATGCGCCGTCCTTACGATTCGAAAACGATCGGCATCAACCTGACCGGCACGGCCAACTTCTCGCGCTTCATCAAGCGGCCGAGCGGCGACTTCTTCGGCACGGCGGCGATCGATCGCGTCGAGCGCTGGTATGCGTTCCGCCATATCGACGGCTTTCCGCTGATCCTCGACGTCGCGCTCTCGACGCGCGACATCTACGTCGAGTGGCGGCGGCGCGCATGGATCATCGGCACGCTGATCGGCGCGCTCGACGTGACGATCATCGCGCTCGCGATCCTGTTCTCACGCCAGTTGCGTCTGCGCCGCGCGGCCGAGGAAGAGTTGCGCGAACTGGCGCGCACGGACGGGCTGACCGGCCTGAACAACCGCCGCGCCTTCGAGCAGCACGCGAACGACGAATGGCGACGCGCGCAGCGCACCGGCCGGCCGCTGTCGCTGCTACTGATCGATGTCGACAACTTCAAGGGCTTCAACGACCTTTACGGCCATTCGGCCGGCGACGAAGCGCTGATCGGCGTCGCGCGCTGTATCGCGCAGAACGCACGACGTCCGGGCGATACGGCCGCGCGCTTCGGCGGCGAGGAGTTCGCGGTGCTGCTGCCGGACACCGATGCGACGGGCGCAGAGCGGATCGCCGAGCAGATCCGCGCGGCGGTGCAGGCGCTGCAATGCCGCCATGTGGCCAGCACGCATCACGTGCTGACGGTGAGCGCAGGCGTTGCGACCGCGCAGGGCGCGGCGCTCGCGACGAGCCGCGCGCTCGTCGACGCCGCCGACGAAGCGCTGTATCGCGCGAAGGATGCCGGCCGCAATCGGGTGATGCCGTACGGCGCGCCGACGGACCACTCCTCGCGGGACGGCGCCGCGGTGACGCCGGACCCCGACCCGCGCCGCGCGAATTGACGCGCTTCCAGGGCTCGTTTCCCGAGCCACTCGTCGGCCCGCTTGCCAGCCCTTATTGCTCTCCGTAAACTCGCGCGTAACTTTTGCCGGACCCACGCCGCAGCGCGTGATCGGCACACACCACGCCGACCCTGAGGAGAATCCCCGCGATGGCCGCATCCTATTTCCCCCGCTGGCGCCGCCAGCCTGCCGGCGCCGAAGGCGGCATCGTCGGCATCGACGAACGGCTCGGGTGGCCGCAGATGTTTGCGATGGGCGTCCAGCACGTCGTCGCGATGTTCGGCTCGACCGTGCTCGCGCCGCTGCTGATGGGCTTCGATCCGAACCTGGCCATCTTCATGTCGGGGATCGGCACGCTGCTGTTCTTCGTGCTCGTCGGCGGGCGCGTGCCGAGCTATCTCGGTTCGAGCTTTGCGTTCATCGGCCTCGTGATCGCGGTGACCGGCTACGGCGGACACGGCGCGAACCCGAATATTGCGGTCGCGTTGGGCGGCATCATCGCGTGCGGCGTCGCGTACGGGGTGATCGGTCTGATCGTGGCGGCGGTCGGCACGGGCTGGATCGAAACGCTGATGCCGCCGGTCGTGACCGGCGCGATCGTCTGCGTGATCGGTCTGAACCTCGCGCCGATCGCCGTGCATGGCGTGAGCGGCAGCAATTTCGAGTCGTGGATGGCGCTCGTCACGGTGCTGTGCGTCGGCGCAGTCGCGGTGTTCACGCGCGGCATGCTTCAGCGTCTGCTGATCCTGGTCGGCCTGCTGCTCGCCTACGTCATTTACGCGATCGTCACGAACGGCCTCGGCATGGGCAAGCCGATCGATTTCTCGATCGTCGCGAACGCCGCGTGGTTCGGCATGCCGCACTTCATGTCGCCGGTGTTCGACCCGCACGCGATGACGCTGCTCGCGCCGATCGCGGTGATCCTCGTCGCCGAAAACCTCGGCCACATCAAGGCCGTCAGCGCGATGACGGGCCAGAACCTCGACCGCTACATCGGCCGCGCGTTTCTCGGCGATGCGCTCGCGACGATCGTGTCCGGCTTCGCGGGCGGTACCGGCGTGACCACGTACGCGGAGAACATCGGCGTGATGGCGGTCACGAAAATCTATTCGACGCTGGTGTTCGTGATCGCCGCGTTGATCGCCCTCGTGCTCGGCTTCTCGCCGAAGTTCGGCGCGGTGATCCAGACGATTCCGGGACCGGTGCTGGGCGGTGTGTCGATCGTCGTATTCGGGCTGATCGCGGTGACGGGCGCGCGCATCTGGGTCGTCAACAAGGTCGACTTCTCCGACAACCGCAATCTGATCGTCGCGGCCGTCACGCTCGTGCTCGGCGCCGGCGACTTCTCGCTGAAGCTCGGCAGCTTCGGGCTCGGCGGCATCGGCACCGCGACGTTCGGCGCGATCATCCTGTACGCGCTGCTGAGAAGAAAGCCGACGCAAGGGCCGGTGGCCTGAGCGTCTTTTATCGGCACTGGCATGTCAAGCGCCGGTGCCGATGCCAATGCGGCAGCCACCTCCTACCTTTTGCGCGCGGTCAGCGCCGTTTCCGACAGATCCACCTCGCGCATCAGCTTGTACAGCGTCTCGTCGTTGATGCGCTGGGTGTCGCGCAGGTCGAGCAGCGTCTTGCGCTCGGCGCGCATCGCCGCGAGCTTCATGCGGAATTCGAGGGCATCGGCACGGCGCGCGAGTTCGCGTGGCGCCTGTTCGTCGTCGAGCGTCGCGAGCCGGCGGCGGTACAGGTCCATCACCCGCGCGGTTACATCGGTCGCATACGCCTGAGCCGATTCCTCGAGGTCCGCGCATTCCGTGTCGTGCAGATGATCGACCGCGCGAATCGCCGACTGCGCGGCGAGCGTACGCGCGAGTGCTTCCTCTGCGGCATGCGGGTCCTTGCCGCGCCGCCAGCCGCGCAGCAGCAGCGGCAACGCGACCACCGCCACCAGCAGCGACACCAGGATCACCCCCGACGCGATGAAGATCGCGAGATCGCGTCCCGGCAGCGGCGTGCCGTTCGGCAGCACCTCCGGCAGCGACAGCACGCCCGCGAGCGTCACCGCGCCGCGCACGCCGGCCACCGTCGTCACCGACACCATGCGCAACCCGGGCACTGCGTTCGCGACGCCGTGCTTCGTCGCGCCGCGGCTCGCGAACCAGCGCAGCAGCCACACCCACGCGAAGCGCATCGCGTACAGCGCGAGCGCCACCGCAACGATATAGCCGATCAGCAGCGCGACCTGCGCGTCGTTGGTTTCGTGCGCGTCGAGCAGCGCGCGGCCGAGGATGTGCGGAAACTGCAGGCCGAGCATGATGAACACCATGCCGTTGAACACGAACTCGATCATCGTCCACGTGCTCGAGGCCCGCACGCGCGAGGCGACCTGCCATTTTTCCGTGATGCTCGCGTAGTTCATCATCATGCCGGCGGAGACCGCGGCGAGAACGCCCGACAGCTCGAAGCGCTCGGCGGTCAGATAGGCGGCGAACGGGATCAGCAGGGTCATCACGACGCCCGGCGCGGGATCGCCTTCTTCGGTGAGATTCAGGAAGCGCGCGGACACGAAGCTGAACACCGCGCTCACCGCCGCGCCGACCGCGAGGCCGCCCACCGCGATGATCACGAAGCTCACCGACGCTTCACGCAGCGAGAACGCGCCGGTCAGCGCGGCGGCGATCGCGAACTTCAGCGCGACGAGGCCTGACGCGTCGTTCATCAGCGCCTCGCCTTCGAGGATATGCATCAACTGGACCGGAATCTTGCCCTTGCCGGCGATGCCGGACAGCGCGACCGCGTCGGTCGGCGACAACACGGCGGCGAGCGCGAATGCGACCGGCAGCGAGATCTGCGGCACCAGCGCGTGCACGAAGTGACCGACCACCAGCACCGTCATGAACACGAGGCCTAGCGCGAGCATCAGGATCGCGCGGCGCGCCATGAAGAACTCGCGCTTCGGGATGCGCCAGCCGTCCGCGAACAGCAGCGGCGGGATGAACAGCAGCATGAAGATTTCCGGATCGAACGCGACGTGCAATTCGAGGCGCGGCCACGCGAGCATCGCGCCGATCGCGATCTGCACGAGCGGCAGCGGCAGCTTGAACGGCAGCGCGCGGGTCAGCATGCCGGACGCGGCGACGGCGAGTAGCAGGATCAGGACGGTAAAGACAATTTCCATCGTGTGTTTCGGGGGATGCAGGGTTGTCCCGGGAGAGGGCGCGATGCGCAGGGTCGAGTGTAGCCCGGCGGCGCGCGCAGTTGCCGCGAGCTTCGCCGCGACGTGGCCTGCGAATCCGTGCACCGCAACGGTGCGCGCGACGCCCACGGGCGGCGCACGAGCGCTGTCGCCGGTGCAATCTTTCGAGCGAGTTATAGCGCAGTGTGCGCCAGCGTGCGCATGGACCTTGCTTAACCGGTAACGATGACGCACATTTTGAGAGCTCGTTGCCGGTCGCGTTCGGACCGGCCGGCTCTCGCGTGAGAGGATTGCATGACGATTGCGCAACAGGACAGGGCGGCGAGCGTGCCGCACGGCTTCGAGGTCGAGGTGAGCTCGGGCCTTCAACGCTATTCGGTGCAGCACGGCGAACTGACGCTTACCAGCGTGTTCCAGCCGATTTTCAGTCTGTCGCACCTGCGCGCGGTCGGCTATGAGGGCTTGCTGCGCGCGCACGACGCGCTCGATCGCGCGGTGTCGCCGCTCGATGTGTTCGGCGAGGCCGCGCGCCTCGGCGACGCGCTGCAGGTCGACCGGCTGGCGCAGACGCTGCATCTGGAGAACTTCAAGGTGCTCGGCGCCGAGCGCGAATGGTTGTTTCTGAACGTGCACCCGGGCGTGCTGACCGACCCGTATCTCGCGGCCGCTTTGCTCGCCAATCTGCGGCGGCTCGATCTGTCGCCACGGCGCGTCGTGCTCGAAGTGCTCGAGCAGAGCGCCGAAGATCTCGATCGACTTGCCGACGCGGTGCGCGAGTTTCGCGAGCGCGGCTTCCTGATCGCGCTCGATGATTTCGGCGCCGGCCATTCGAACATCGAGCGGATCTGGCAACTGAATCCCGACATCGTGAAGCTCGACCGCGTCATGCTGTCGCATGCCGCGCATCGCGCCGACATGGCGACGATCCTGCCGGGGCTCGTGGCGATGCTGCATGAAGCGGGCAAGCTCGTGCTGATCGAGGGCATCGAAACCGAGCACGAAGCGCAGATGGCGCTCGCCTGCAATGCCGACTTCGTGCAGGGCTTTTTCTTTGGCCGGCCGAATCCGGGTGTTGCCGATCCGATCCACGCGGCGGTTTGCATCGGCGAAGTCACCGAGCGTTATCGTGAGCAGGCCGAGGCACGCGAGCGGCGCAGCGCGAGTCGGCTCGCGCCGTATCTGCGCGCGTTCGAGCGCGCCGCGGAGCGTCTCGCCGCCGGTGAGCCGCTCGACGAGGTGTGCTGGAATTTCCTCGCGCTCGATCACGTGGCGCGCTGTTTTCTGCTCGACGCGAAGGGGCGCCAGGCCGGCCGCAACGTCGTGCTGCGCGCCGATCGCGCGGCGCACGAAACGCGCTTTCTGCCGCTCGCCGACGCGCAGGGCGCGAACTGGCTGCGTCGTCCGTATTTCAGCGTCGCGATCAATGCGCCGGAGCGGGTGCATGTGACGCGGCCGTATCTGTCGATCAACGAGGCGTTGCCGTGCGTGACGCTGTCGGTGGCAACGCGCGTCGGCAGCGAGACCTGCGTGCTGTGCGGCGATATCGACTGGGTCGAAGACGAACGCGACGCGCGCATCTGACATGATGTCGTTTTCAACGACACCAGGTTGCGCTCATGTCCGTGCTGCTCGAAGTGATTGCCACGACCGTCGCCGATGCGCGCGCTGCCGCGCAGGCCGGTGCCGACCGTCTCGAACTCGTGACCGCGATGGGCGAGGGCGGACTGACGCCGAGTGTGGGGTTGATCGAGGCGGTGGTTTCAGCGGTCGGCGTCCGGGCAGCGGGCGTACCCGTGAACGTAATCGTGCGGCCGCATAGCCGCGCGTTCGTCTACGACGCCGACGACTACGCGGTGATGCTGCGCGACATCCGGGCCGTCAAGGCGGCCGGCGCGAACGGCATCGTGATCGGCATGCTCGATGCCGAGCGGGCGATCGACCGCGAAGGTCTCGCGCGCGCGTGCGAAGCTGCCGATGGACTCGCGATCACGTTCCATCGCGCGTTCGACGAGGCGCGCGATCTGCGCGAAGCGCTCGACGTATTGCTCGGTTTCGAGGCGGTGACGAATGTGCTGACGTCGGGCGGACAGCCGTCGGTGCTGCGGGCGCAAGCGACGATCGGCGAACTGCTGCGGCAGGCTGCCGGCTCGCATTGCACGGTGCTCGCCGGTGCCGGCTTGACGGTCGATGCGGTCGCGGAGTTCGTGAGCAAAACGCACGTCGAGGCCGTGCATTTCGGCTCCGGCGTGCGCGTGAACGGCAACGGACTCGCGCCAGTCGATCCGGCGAAGGTGATGCAGGTGAGGGCGCTGCTCGACGCAATGCAACGGTGAGCAGCGCAACGAACCACTTACTTCGCGACCACCACCGGAATGCCGCGCAACTGTCCGGCGCCCTTCATCTCCTCGAGCGACTTCTTCACCGCGACACCCGTCGCCGCATCGATGCCGAGGCGCGCGGCGAGGTCACGCTCACCACGCTTGACCCCCGCCAGATTCGCCAGCTTCACGTGCCCATACCCGCGCACGCGCGCATGCAGTTCAGCGAGTTTCGCGACGTCGTCGAAGTGGCTCGCGTCGAGTTTCGCTAGCGCACGGTGCAGCGTGGCTTCGTAATCGCTCGCGAGCTCGCGCTCCATCTTGCGCTCGAGCGTGCGGCCGAACGGATCGAGCGCAGAGCCACGCAGACCGCGCCATTTCGCGAGCAGGCCGAGCACGGGCCACATCCACTGACCATAGGTTTTCTTCGTCGGCACGGCGCCGGGTTGCGCGCGCGTGAGCGTCGGCGGCGCAAGGTTGAAGCGGATCGTGAAGTCCTTGCCGGCGACGCCCTCGAACTGCGCTTCGAGCGCATCGCGGAACGCGGCATCCGTATGCAGACGCGCAACTTCGTATTCATCCTTTACCGCGAGCAGCCGGTAGAACGTGCTCGCGACCGCGCGCGTCACGCGCTCGCTCGCCGCATCGACGGCGGTTTCCGCGCGCCGTGCCGCATCGACGAGCGAGCGATACCGCTTCACATAAGCCGCGCCGCCATACGCGAGCAGCCGTGCTTCGCGATGGGCGATCAGCTCGTCGAGCGTATCGACCCGCACGCTCGGCTTCGGTGCATGACGCGACTGCCACAGCGATTCGAGCGCGGCGGAATCGGCCGCTGCCATGCGCCCGATCGAGAACGCGAGCTGGTTCATCTGCACGGCGACGTTGTTCAGTTCGATCGCGCGCATCATCGCGGCGAACGACACCGGCACGAGACCGAGCTGCCACGCGAAACCGAGCATCAGAATGTTCGCGCCGATCGTATCGCCGAGAAAACGCGTTGCGAGTGCTTGCGCGTCGCACGTCGACATACGCTCTTCCCCGGCCGCGTGACGCATCTTGTCGATCAGCGCGTCGGCATGCAGCGTCGCATCCGGGTTCTGCACGAAGCTCGCGTTCGGAATCGCATGCGTGTTGACGACGATGCGCGTGCGGCCATGTCGCACCGTCTGCAGTGCATCGGCACTCGCGCCGACCACCATGTCACAGGCGAGCAGCACGTCGGCCTGCTGCGTGTCGATGCGGACCTGGTTCAGCCATTCGTCGCGGGCGGCAAAGCGCACGAACGACAGCACCGCGCCGCCCTTCTGCGCGAAGCCCATGAAGTCGAGCACCGACGCGCTCTTGCCTTCGAGGTGCGCGGCCATGCTGATCAAGGCGCCGACCGTCACGACGCCGGTACCGCCGACACCCGTGATGAGGATGTCGTACGGCGCGGCATCGAGTTGCGTCGCGGGAATCGGCAACGCGTCGACGTGCGTGGCGAGCGCCTGCGGATCGAACGCGTCGCCCGCGGCTTTTTTCAGCGTACCGCCTTCGATGGTGACGAAGCTCGGGCAAAAGCCGTTCACGCACGAGTAGTCCTTGTTGCACGACGACTGATCGATGCGGCGCTTGCGACCGAGCGCGGTTTCCACCGGTTCCACCGACAAACAGTTCGACTGCACGCCGCAATCGCCGCAGCCTTCGCAGACTTCCTCGTTGATGAAGAGCCGTTTGTTCGGGTCGGGGAATTCGCCCTTCTTGCGGCGCCGGCGTTTTTCGGCCGCACAGGTCTGGTCGTAGATCAGCACGGTCACGCCGTCGGTGTCGCGCAACTGGCGCTGCACCGCGTCCATCTCGCTGCGATGGTGAAACGTCGTGCCCTGCGGAAACTGGCCGTGATGACCGTCGTATTTCTCCGGCTCGTCGCTGACCACGACGAAGCGCGACACGCCCTCGGCTTCGACCTGTCGCGCGATCTGCGGCACCGAGATGCTGCCGTCGACCGGCTGGCCGCCCGTCATCGCGACCGCGTCGTTATAGAGGATCTTGTAGGTGATCGTCGCGTTCGCGGCGACCGCCTGGCGGATCGCGAGAATGCCGGAGTGAAAGTAGGTGCCGTCGCCGAGATTCTGGAATACGTGGCGGGTTTTCGTGAACATCGAATGCGCGGCCCAGTCGACGCCTTCGCCGCCCATCTGAATCAGCCCGGTCGTGTCGCGCTCCATCCACGACGCCATGAAATGACAGCCGATGCCCGCCTGCGCGATCGAGCCGTCCGGCACTTTCGTCGACGTGTTGTGCGGGCAGCCGGAACAGAAGTACGGCGTGCGCTTCACGCTGTCCGCCGCGTTCGACAGGATCTGCGGCGCGACCAGATCGACGACGCGTTCACGGCGATCGAGCGCCGGCTTGTGCTTCGCGAGCCAGTTCGCGAACACCGGGAGAATGCGCGACGGCCGCAATTCGCCGAGCGACGACAGCAGCAACGTGCCATCTTCGGCGTGCTTGCCGACCACGACCGGCCGTGTGCCTTGTGTGCGGTTGTACAGATAGTCCTTGATCTGTTGCTCGATGACCGGGCCTTTCTCTTCGATCACGAGCACTTCGGACAGACCCGACACGAACGCGTCGATGCGCGTCATCTCCAGCGGAAACGACAGCCCGACCTTGTAGATGCGCACGCCGGCCGTGTCGAGATCGGCGACCGTCAGATCGAGCCGGCGCAGCGCTTCCATCAGATCGAGATGCGCCTTGCCACAGGTGACGATGCCGACATTGGCGTGCGGGCTCGGCGCGATCCATTTGTCGATGCTGTTCATGCGCGCAAACTGGCGCACCGCGTCGAGCTTCGCGTGCAGACGCGCTTCGATCGTCAGGCTCGGCAGATCGGGCCAGCGGTTGTGCAGACCGCCGGCTGGTGCTTCGAATTCCGGTGGCGGTGTCCATTCGGTTTGCAGCGCGTCGAGATCGACGGTCGAGCCCGATTCGACGGTCTCCGAAATGGCCTTGTAGCCGACCCACGCACCGGAGAAGCGCGACAACGCCCAGCCATACAGGCCGAATTCGAGCATGTCCGCGATGTTCGACGGATTCACGACCGGCATGTGCCAGCCGATCAACGCGAAGTCGCTCTGATGCGGCATCGACGACGACACGCAGCCGTGATCGTCGCCCGCGACCACCAGCACGCCGCCGTGCGGCGACGAGCCGTACGCGTTGCCGTGCTTCAAGGCATCGCCCGCGCGGTCGACGCCCGGGCCTTTGCCGTACCACATCGCGAATACGCCATCGACGGTGCGCTCGGGATCGGCTTCGACGCGCTGCGTGCCGAGCACGGCGGTGCCGCCGAGTTCTTCGTTGATCGCGGGCAGAAAGCGGATGTCGCTGGCGGCGAGCAGTTTTTTTGCCTTCCACAACTGCTGATCGACCATGCCGAGCGGCGAGCCGCGATAGCCGCTGATGAAACCGGCCGTGTTCAGGTTGCGGGTCTTGTCGAGCGCGCGCTGCATCAGCGCGAGGCGCACGAGCGCCTGCGTGCCGGTCAGAAAGATCCGGCCGCGCGTCGCGGTGAGATTGTCGGAAAGCTTGTAGTCGGCGAGTGCGGGCGTGCCGTCGATGGGCAGGCGAGCGGTCATGGGGGAGTCTCCAATGTTCTGGCTTCGCGCGCGGGCGGTGGGGTCACGGATGCCGCGCAGCGAAAGAGACTCTATTTTTTAGCGCTCATGAGAGTGAATTATTTCTTCTTTAATCGGGCGTGCGCGAATGGGCGCGACGAGTCGCGCGTTTCGGCCCGCTTTTGAGCCGGATTTGCCACGCGGCGGCGCGCTTCGGGTATGCCCTGGGGTATCGTGAGGCGGCGAATGGGACGATGGCTATTGCTATTGCGCCGTGTTCGCCGCGATGTCCGGTTGGAGCGGTGCCGCATCGAGCGGCACGATTTCGTCGAAGTGCGCGTAGTCGATGTGGCTCACGCCGTCGCGCTCACTCATGATGTCGACGAACCGGTGCTGCCAGACGATCTGGTCGCAGGTCCACATGTGGCGCGCTTGCATGGTTTGCGACGTCGATTCGTCGATGCCTTCGAGCGTGAGCAGCAGCGAAACGTCGCGGCCTTTCAACGATTCGGCGTTTTCGCCGAACAGCGGGCTCGCTTCGTCGATGATGTGCATCAGCGTCCAGCCGAGCTTGAAGACCGGGTGCTGGTCGCGCACCAGCGCGAGGTCGTAGAGCTTGCGCAGCGTAAAGCCTTCGATCGAGGTCTCCAGACGCATGATGCGCAGCCGCGCGCGTGCCTCGGCGATCACGTTCTGACGCGCGTTGGCCGAGCGCACCATCAACGTCATGCGGCCGTCGATCGGCCGGATCACCGCGTAGCGCGCGAACATGATCTTCGCGTGCGGCCGCGAAAAGCGCGCGAAGATCAGTCCGGTCGCCAACGCGATGCTCGACATGCCGATGAAGATTTCGAGCGTCGCGATCCAGTGCGCGTAGACGGTTTGCGGATGCATGTCGCCGTAGCCGACCGTCGCAAGGGTTTCGACGCTAAAGAAGAACGCACCGCCGAAGCCCTTCGGAAACTGATTCGCGATCGGAGCGTCGCCGAACATGTAGAGCGTGGCGAACACGATATTGAGCAGCAGGAACAGCAGCGCGAGCGACACGAAGAACCCCGGCCAGCGCACGCCGAGCGCGCGGTGATACAGGTCTTGCCACAGCGGCGTCGGCATGCCGTGCGCTATCACCACGCGATCGTCGAGACGCATTTCGCGACTGCCGTGCGCGCGGCGCCTCGCGTCGGTGTCGCCGAGCGTGGAAAAACGGTCTGACGGTTCGCTTGCCATCACGCGCTCGTGGGAATCAAGACGTGGACAGCGTAGCATGGCGCGCTGCGCGAGTTCCCGCGCGGTGCGAAGGCGGCGCGGCGCGATGTATCGCCAGGGTGCGAGGTTGCGCGATGCCGTCGTTGAAATGCTTCCGGGCGCGTCCCGGAATTCAGGCTGGGTCAGGTCGCATCACGCGCGGCGTGCGGGTCGGGCGCAGCCGCGCGCCACACCCACCCACTCGCCGTCACGGAAACACGTGCGGCTTCGGAATTCCCGCGCCATGCTCGATATCGTCGACCGCCTGCCGATGCGCACTTTCCACCGCTTCGGCCTGCTCGGCATAACCCGCGTCGCCGCCGACCGTGGTCCACGCCTTGACGGCCTTCTCGCGATGACGGATTTCGTATTCCGCGTCCCAGCGCGCGCCACTGAGTTCGAGCGGACGAACGTGAATCGAATACACGCCGTATTGGAACAGCTGTTCAGCCATGATCGCCTCCAGCCGGCCGATCCGGCAGCGGCGCGCCGATGCGCGAGGACGCGCGACGCGCAGCCCCTGGTTCGGCCTACAGTTCGATTTCCCCGAGGATACGATGTGCGAGCGCTTTGGCTTCTTCGAGCGCTTCTCCCGGCGTCGACGACGTCGAGTCGACTTCGTAGAGCGTGGTTTCCTGATCGGCGCTGGGTTCGCCTTCGTCGCGCGCGAGGGTGACGACACCTTGCCAGGCGTCATGTGCGACTTCTCTTATCGACGCGGTGGCCGTGTAGAGCCCTTTGGTGTAGGTGACGTCCTCCATGGCCTCGCTCCTTTTCGCAAAGGTTTCGATGTTTTCATCCTAGCACGGCGTGGCGGGATCGGTTCCCGCCCGGGGCAGCTTCGCGCCGCGCGACGTGCTCGACATCCGTTACGCTACGCGCGCCCCAGGGCAGCAGAATTACAGCGTCGCGTTTTATAGCAGCGCGACCACCTCGTCGAGCGTCGGCGCGTGCGCGCCGGCGTGCCCGCAAGCCGCCGCGCCGGCCGCGAGCGCGAATGCGAGATGCTCGGGCCACCCGCGTTGCGGCGCGCTCATCAGGCTGAACAGCAGACCGCCGATCGACGCATCGCCCGCGCCGACCGTATCGACCACTTCGACGCGCGGCGGCTTCGCCTCGATCACCGCGGCGCCGTCGAGCAGCATCGCCGCTTCGGGGCCGCGCGTGACGAGCACGGTGGCGGCGGGATTCATCGCGCGCAATTGCGCGAGCGCGGCGGCTTCGTCGCTGGTCTTGAAGATCATGCGCAGGTCTTCGTCCGATACCTTGATCAGATCCGCGAGCGCCGCCATCTTGCGCAGCGTCGGCTCGTAGCCGTGCTCCATCAGGTTGCGATAGTTCGGATCGAAGCTGATCTTCACGCCGTGCGAACGCAACTCGGCGGCGAGTTTCGCCAGTGTGTCGCCGAGCGGCTGACGCACGAGGCTGATGCAGCCGAAGTGCGCCCACTTCACCGCGTTCATCCAACCGGCGGGCAGCTTCGCCGGCTCGAACGCGAGGTCGGCGCCGTTCTCGCCCATGAAGAAGTACGCGGGCGGATGCGTCTGATGCACGATCGCGAGCAGCGGCGGGCGCTCGACGCGCTGCAGGAAGCGCATGTCGAGGCCGGCCGCGACGCTCGCGTCCCACAGCTCGTCGGAAAAGTTATCGACGCCGAGCGAGCCCGCGCACGCGGTCGGCAGGCCGAGCCGCGCGACGCAGCGCGCGGCGTTCCAGCCCGCGCCGCCCGGACGCGACAGCCAGTGCGATGCGCCGGTGCGCACGAGATCGGTCAGGATGTCGCCGGCGGATACGAAAACGGGGAGGTTGGTCGTCGCGCTCATTGTGCTTTCTCCGCGGAAGCCGCTGCGGCGGGAGCGGCTGATTCAGCCGCAGCGTTTTCGCCGAGCGCATGGGCGAGCACTTCGTAGCACGCGCCCATCGTGTGATAGTCGGTCTTGCCGGCCGGGCTCTTTTCGTCGCTGTACTTGCGGTTGTCGCAGGTGAGGATGCGATACCAGGCGCCGTACTTGTGGTCCACGAAGTGCGTCCAGCTATAGCGCCAGATCTCGTCGTACCAGTCCCAGAAGCGCTCGTTGCCGGTGCGCTTGCCGAGCAGCGCGGCGGTCGCGAACGTTTCGGCCTGCACCCAGAAGTACTTGTCGTGATCGCACACGGTGCCGTCGGGGCCGAAGCCGTAATAGAGGCCGCCGTGGTCTTCGTCCCACGCGTGCGTCATCGCGGCGTCGAACAGTTCGATCGCGCGCGGCAGCAGCCACGGCAGCGGACGGAAGCGTTCGAGAATCAGCAGCAGCTTCGCCCATTCGGTCTGATGACCGGGCTGGAAGCCCCACGGACGGAAGATGTTCGAGCTGTCCTCTTCGTTGTAGTGCCAGTCGACCGACCAGTCCGCGTGAAAGTGCTCCCACACGAGCCCTTGCGACAGCTTCGCCTGGCGCAGCGTGATATTCGACGCCACGCGCTCGGCGCGATCGAGATACACCAGATGACCGGTCGCTTCGTGCGCGGCGAGCAGCGCCTCGGTGGTATGCATGTTCGCGTTCTGCCCGCGATACGTGCTGACATGCCAGTCGGCCGACGCGTCGTCGGCATAGAGGCCGGCGGCGGCGTCCCAGAAGCGGTGCTCCATCAGCTCGAAGGTCGCGCCGATCATCGGCTTCGCTTCCTCGATGCCGGCCATCGCCGCGTGCGAGTACGCGAGCAGCACGAACGCGAGGCCGTAGCAGTGGCGCGTCGCGTCGAGCGTGCGCCGTTTGCCGTCGCGCCATTCGATTTCCCAGTCGTAGCCCTCGTGCTGCGAGTCCCAGTGCGCGTCGCGCAGAAAGCGCAGGCCGTGGCGCGTGTATTCGAGGTGCTTCGGGTCGCCGAACTGCCGGTACGCCATCGCGTAGTTGAACACGTAGCGGCAACTGCTGACCAGGTGGCGCGTGGTGCGGTTGTAGATCGAACCGTCGTCGCGCAAGAAGTGGTAGAAGCCGCCGCTCGGGTCGAGCACGTTCGGCGCATAGAAGCGCAGCGTGTCTTCGATGTGCGCGAGCAGGAACTCGCGCTTGCGGAAGCTGGCGAACGGCGGCGCCTTCGCGGCGTCGCTGGAAAGTTGAAGCGGATCGGTTAGCGTCATGGCGTTTTCACCAAAGTACTGGCACGGGCAACGAGTTGAACGGGCAAGCGGACTTCGAGTTCGGCGGGCGAGTCTTCGAGCAGCAGTTCGACGCCGCGTCGGCCGAGCGCTTCCTTGTCGACCGCGATCGTCGATAGCGGCGGGGTAGCGTGGGCGGCGGCGGGGATGTCGTCGAAACCGATGATCGCGATGTCGTCGGGCACGCTGAAGCCGCGCGCGAGACACACGCGCAGCGCGGCAAGCGCGGCGGCGTCGTTGAACGCGAATACGGCGTCGGGGCGCGGGCCCGGCGCGTCGAGCAGGCGCTGCATCGCGCGCGCGGCGCCGGTGTCGGGATCGAGCCCGGCGTCAATGTTCACTTCGAGCGACGGATCGAACAGCAGCCCCGCTTCGAAGAATGCGCGCCGGTAGCCGAGCGCGCGCTCGGCGATGCTGAAGTGCGCGAGCGAGCCGCCGATGAACGCGACGCGCTTGCGCTGCTGCGCGAACAGATGGCGCATTGCGAGCGTGGCGCCGCCGGCGTTGTCGAGATTGACCGAGCGCAAGCCCGGCGACCATAGATCGATCAGCACCAGCGGGCGTTGCATCGCGACCAGCGTGGCGAGCGTTTCGGGCTCGACGAAGCCGGCGATCGCGACGGCGTCGGGCGCGTGCAGGCGCATCTGGTGAATCACGTCCTCGGTCGGCCCGGCAGTCAGCACCGACGGCACGATGCCGCGCTCGCGGCACGCGTCTTCGACACCGTGCAGCACGTGCGAGAAGAACGGGCTCGCGGCGAAGTTGTTGTGCTGACGATGCAGCAGGAAAGTTAGCCGGCGGATGCGCGGACGCAGCTGCGCCGAGTCGTAGCCGAGCTGGCGCGCCGCTTCGACGACGCGTTCGCGCGTGGCCTCGGAAAGGCCCGGCTGATTCTTGAGCGCGCGCGACACGGTGCCGATCGAAACGCTGGCCGCGCGGGCGACGTCGCGGATGGTTGTGGCCATCGAATGAAGCTGCCGCGCGAGGCGAGGCAGCACGGGTTCAGGTCGGGCGATTGTATAGTAAAACGCAGCTAAAGCCGCTCGCAAAACGCCAGCATGACACAGGTAAATACCCGTATTGTATGGAGTTGTCGGAAATTAAAATGTTTAGTAAAACAGGCTAAACAGCAGGCGGGCCGCCGTTTTCGAGACGGTTCGAGAATCGTCCTATGCCATCCGGCCGAGGCGACAACGAGAGCGTTTGCGCGTGAAATAACGACAAAGGCCAGTGAAGAGCCAAAAGAAAAGCCGCCCGAAGGCGGCTTGCTTCACACGATCAAAACGACGCTCAGGGAGGGCGCTAATGAATGTCCTGTTTGCATTGCGTGTGTTTTCAACGGCGCGCGACGGCGGCGGCGGGTCGCCGCGCCGCGGCATTGCTCTCGCCGCTGAGGTCGCGGGCGCCCCAGCGTTGCGCGAGCGCGGCGCAGACCATCAGCTGGATCTGGTGGAACAGCATCAGCGGCAGCACCACGGCGCCGACCGCATGCGACGCGAAGATCACCTTGGCCATCGGCACGCCGGCGGCGAGGCTCTTCTTCGAGCCGCAGAAGATGATCGTGATCTGGTCCGCGCGGCTGAAGCCGAGCCGCTTGCTCGCGAAGATCGTCACGGCCAGCGCGAGCGCGAGCAGCACGGCGCTCACCACGACGAGGCCGCCGAGCGCCGACAGCGGAATCGTGTGCCACAGGCCTTCGGTGACGGCCTCGCTGAACGCGCCGTAGACGACGAGCAGGATCGAGCCCTGGTCGACGAACTTCAGCACGCCGCGATTCTTCTCGATCCACTTGCCGATCAGCGGGCGCAGCAGCTGGCCGGCAACGAACGGCACGAGCAGTTGCAGCACGATGTTGCCGATCGTATGCCACGGCGACGCACCGCCGCTCGCGGCCTGATTCGTCACGATGACGCTGACGAGTGCTGGAGTGAAGAAGATGCCGAGCAGGCTCGAGGCGGACGCGCTGCATACCGCGGCCGGCACGTTGCCCTTGGCAATGGACGTGAACGCGATCGACGACTGGACCGTCGACGGCAGCGTGCAGAGGAAGAGGACGCCGGCGTAGAGCGACGGCGTGACCAGCGGCGAAAGGACCGGTTTAAGCGCGAGGCCGAGCAGCGGAAACAGCGCGAACGTGCTCAGCAGCACCACGAGGTGAAGGCGCCAGTGCGTCGCGCCCGCAATGATCGCCTCGCGTGACAACTTGGCGCCGTGCAGGAAGAACAGCAGGCCGACCGCGATGTTCGTCACCCAGTTGAACCCCACGGCGGCCTGCCCATGAACGGGCAGGAAGCTGGCGAGGATCACGGTGCCGACGAGGCACAGGGTGAAGTTATCGGGCAGGAATTTCGGGCGGGCCATGTCGCAATCTCGATTCAATGACGCGGTGTAAGCATGGGACGGGTCTGTCAGGCGTGGTCCATGCCAATGGAAAGCGGCTATTGTTGTCGAAAGCCGATTGAAAACGCAAATTCATTTGCCGAATCGATTAATGAAGTTTGCGCATTGACTCCCCAATCAGGCCGAGCCCATTCGTGCGACGTGCCAGGTCTCAGTATTGGCGAGGTGCTTTCTCGCGACAAACCGTTTAACCATTGACGTTGCAAGCGGCGTTTATTTGCAACAAACGGCACCCGCGCGGGCCAGGCGAAAACGCCGGCCAGCAAGCCGCGAGGCGCGTCCGCACGAGGGCTCCGGCGCGAAAAAACGCCGCAGTAACAGGGTGTTACATCCACCGACGAGACCTAACACTTTTTGGCTCGACACCCTCTGCCCCCGACCATAAATTACTCGTTCAAAGGCCGCAGGGATGCCCTGCGCCGCGACAGGAACGCGGCGCTTTTCTCCTCCCGCAACAGGTCCATCGCAGCTCGAACGGTGGATTTCAGGCAAGTCTTCGGGCGTGAGAGTCACAGGTGGACGGGTTGTCGAGAACGAGGCACTGGGCGTGGGGCGCGGTCATCGCCGTGCTGTGCTCGTTCGCCTATGCGAAGGAGCCGGGTGGGCCGCATGGCGGCGGTGCCGCCGCGGGCGGCGCTTATTCGCGCGACACTGCCGGGCGCGCGCCGCGCATGGAGATGCGTGGCGACGGCCGTTATGCCGGTGCGCGCGGCGCACCTGCTCCGCGCGGCTCGCGCAATGCGATGGCTTCTCGTGACGCACGCGCGCAGCGCGGCAACCCGAATATCGCCGACGCCAATTTCGGTTATGGCTTCGGCAGCTACGAGTCCGGCATGCGCCGTGTCGGCGATCCGTCCGGTTATGCGGGCGCGATCACGCCGGTCAGCGCGGAGTCGCGTCCGGTGCCGCATCCCCCGTCCAACATGCCGATGCGCAACGGCTCGATCCGCGCCGACGTCGCCCGCTACAACGAAGAGCGGGGCGCAGCGCGCCCGCTGCAACGCCCAGCCGACGATCCGCGTCAGCCGGGCGGTTCACCGTACCGGAATTAGCTGAGCGCGATTTCGCAAACCACCGCACCGCCCCAACCGCAGTCCCGAAACCCGTCTTCCAGATCCTTCCCGCGATCCCTCGCGCGGCTTCGCGCGCCTTCCTCTGCGCCGTAGCCCCGAATCTGACGTTTCGACGCCACACTTTTTTGAAAACACCCGGCATCGAATTACCGGTCAGCGTCAAATCTTGGCATTCTGCCGCGTCGCGCCATCGGCCCGTCATTTAAGGCGTTCAAGCACGCTGTGGCGCGCCGTTCGCCGCATGCCGCATTGCGTCCAGGGGGCGGCGCCAGTCCGCTCTGAAGCGTCATATCAAGCCGATAACCGACCAAACTAATCAGACCGATATACCCGCAATAAGCAGCGATATTTTTGTTTATAAAAATGGTCCGCAAAGATGGGACCCGCCCAGATTGACTCGACGATCGAACGGATAACAACGACGTTTCGCGCGAGCGCCCCCTTTCGCACAGCCACACCCTTTTGACAAAGATTGGAGAACCCATGAACACAAGCCTCAGCAGCGCGCTGAAGACTACTCTCAAGGCCACCGCATGCGTCGTCGCGCTGGCGAGCGCGTCGTCGGCGTTCGCGCAATCGAGCGTGCAGCTCTACGGCCAGGTCGACGAATGGGTCGGCTCGCAGAAGTTTCCGGGCGGCAAGACCGCGGTGGTCGTGTCGGGCGGCGGCATGTCGACGTCGTACTGGGGCTTCAAGGGGACCGAGGATCTGGGCAACGGCTACAAGGCGATCTTCACTATCGAAGGCTTCTTCCGCGCGCAAACCGGCGAGTACGGCCGCTTCACCGGCGACACGACGTTCTCGCGCAACGCGTACGTCGGCATCGAATCGCCGTACGGCACGGTGACCGCCGGCCGCCTGACGACGCCGCTGTTCGTGTCGACGATCCTGTTCAACCCGTTCGTCGATTCGTACTGGTTCTCGCCGATGGTCTATCACGTGTACCTCGGCCTCGGCACCTTCCCGACCTACACGACCGACCAGGGCGTGACCGGCGACTCGGGCTGGAACAATGCGGTGTCGTATACGTCGCCGAACTTCAACGGCCTTTCGGCGACCGCGATGTACGCGCTCGGCAACACGACCCAGAACGGCGCGAAGAAGTGGAGCGGCCAGGTGCTGTACTTCCACGGCCCGTTCGCGGCGACCGCGGTGTACCAGTACGTGAACTTCAACAACGTGCCGGGCGACCTCGGCAGCTTCGAAACCTCGGGCGTGCCGGGTCTGCGCAGCCAGAGCGTCGCGCAGGCGGGCGTGTCGTACGACCTGAAGTTCGTCAAGCTGTACGGCCAGTACATGTACACGTACAACGACCAGCAGGTCACGAGCTGGCACGTCAACACGGGCCAGGGCGGCGTCACGGTGCCGTTCGGGCCTGGCTCGGTGATGGCTTCGTATGCGTATTCGCGTAACGGCGGCGGTTCGAACCAGACGCGCCAGACGGCGGCGGTCGGCTACGACTATCCGCTGTCCAAGCGCACCGATGTCTATGCCGCGTACCTGTATGACCACATCACCGGTCAGTCGAGCGGCAATACATATGGCGCGGGGTTGCGCGCGAAGTTCTGAGCTCGGCCCACGGTGTCACCGCAAAGCCCGCGTTCCGCCCGGAACGCGGGCTTTGTCGATTTCGGGCGCCGCCGGATACGAGCGTTTGCTGCCGTTCTTTTGATAAACCCGGCAAAATGACGTCGATTGATTCCTGAAGCGAGCGACTGAGATGGACACCCTCGTCAGCATGAAAGTGTTTCGCCACGTGGTCGAAGCCGGCAGTTTCGTCGGCGCGGCGGAGAAGATGGAGATGTCGGCGGCGATGGCGAGCAAGCATGTGATGCATCTGGAGCAGCAGCTCGGCGCGCGGCTCCTGAACCGCACCACGCGTCGCGTCGCGCCGACCGAGGCAGGCCGCGAGTACTACGAGCGGCTGAGTCAGGCGCTCACCGAGCTCGACGAAGCCGGCCAGGCGGTCGGCGCGGCAAGCGTCGTGCCGCACGGGCGGCTGCGGGTGTCGTCGCTGTCGGCGTTCGGCCTGAATCACGTGATGGCCGCGGTCGCGGACTACGCCGCGCAGTATCCGCAGGTCACCGTCGATATGACACTGTCCGACCGCGTCGTCGAGCTGATCGACGAGGGCTTCGACGTCGCGATCCGCGCGTCGCCGGGCGGGCTCAAGTCGTCGTCGCTGATCGCGCGGCAGATCGCGACCGCGCATCTGGTGCTGTGCGCATCGCCCGCCTATCTGCGCAAGCATGGCACGCCGAAGAGCGTCGCCGATCTCGCGCGCCACAACTATCTGCAGTACGCGGGCGTATCGGCGCTCGAAGTCGCGACCGGCGACGCGGGCTCGCGTGTGCGCCTGTCGGGCAACCTGATCGTCAATCAGCTCGAGGCGCAGCGCGTGGTCGTGCTGCATGGCGCGGGCATCGCGAGGCTCGGCACCGAGGTGATCGGCAGCGATCTCGCCGAAGGGCGGCTCGTGCCGCTGCTCGTCGACCAGGTGCCGCCGCGGGAGCTGCCGATCCACGTCGTCTACACGAGCCGGCGGCATCTATCGGCCAAGGTGCGCTCATTCGTCGATTTTCTGGCGGCGCGGTTCGCAAACGAATCGCTGTGGCCGTCGCTCGACCAGATCAAGGCGTTGGCGGTGCGGTAGCGTTTCGCGAAGCACCGAGCATACGTCGCCAATCGCCCGCCCCGAGCCCCGGCGCCGTGTTACCCCGTTTCTATATACTGATTGTGAACACCCATCAGTTAAATGATCTGGGGGAGACATGACCGATCTGTCCACGCCGCAGCGTGCCGGCAGCCACGAGCTGCCCGCGGGCCGGCGCCTGCGCTTCGTCACCGCTGCCGCACTGTTCGACGGCCACGACGCGTCGATCAACATCATGCGGCGCATCCTGCAGGCAAGCGGCGTCGAGGTGATCCACCTCGGCCACAACCGCTCAGTCGCCGAAGTCGCGACCGCCGCGCTCAACGAGGACGCCGACGGCGTCGCCGTGTCGAGCTATCAGGGCGGCCACAACGAATACTTCCGCTACCTGGTGGATTTGCTGCGTGCAAGCGGCGGCGAGCGCATCAAGGTGTTCGGCGGCGGCGGGGGCGTGATCGTCCCCGAGGAAATTGCCGCGCTCGAACGCGACGGTGTCGAAAAAATCTACTCGCCGCACGACGGTCAGCGGCTCGGTCTGCAAGGCATGATCGACGACATGATCGCGCGCTGCGTCGAAGGGGCGCGCGCGGCCGACGCGGCGCGGCCGACGCCGGTGCGCGAATGGCTCGCCGAGCTGGCCGCGCGGCCGTTGCCGCGTTGCGGTGAGGCCCATGCTCCGCACGCTGGCACTGCTGCTGGCTCGCACCCCGCCGATCCCGCCGCGCCGATCTTCCGCCGCCTCGCGCAACTGATCAGCGCGTTCGAAACGAACAGCGTCGACGCCGCCGCGTGCGACCAGCTAGCGACGCTCGCGCAAGCGCCACGCATCCCGGTGCTCGGCATCACCGGCACCGGCGGCGCGGGCAAGTCGTCGCTGACCGACGAGCTGATCCGCCGTTTCCGGCTCGACTACGGCGACTCGCTGAACATCGCCGTGCTCGCGATCGATCCGTCGCGCCGAAAATCCGGCGGCGCCCTGCTCGGCGACCGCATCCGCATGAATGCGATCGGCGATTGGGGCGACGGCGCCCGCATTTATATGCGCTCGATGGCGACGCGCGAGGCGTCGACCGAACTCTCCGATTCGCTACCCGCCGCGCTGATGCTGTGCAAGGTGGCGGGCTTCGATCTGATCGTCGTCGAGACGTCGGGGATCGGTCAGGGCGATGCGGCGATCGTGCCGTTCGTCGACGAATCGCTGTACGTGATGACGCCGGAGTTCGGCGCCGCGAGCCAGCTCGAGAAGATCGATATGCTCGACTTCGCGAGCTTCGTCGCGATCAACAAATTCGATCGCAAGGGTGCGCAGGATGCGCTGCGCGACGTCGCGAAGCAGGTGCAGCGCAATCGTGGGGACTTCGCGACATCGCCCGACGCGATGCCGGTGTTCGGCACGATCGCGTCGCGCTTCAACGACGACGGCGTGAGCGCGCTGTACCGGCGCATCGCTAATGCGCTGCGCACGCACGGCCTGCGCGAGGGCGGCGCACGGCTCGGCGCGACCGAAGGCCTGCGCTTTTCGAGCAACCTGCATGCAATCGTGCCGCCCGCGCGCGTGCGCTATCTGGCCGACATCGCGCAGACGGTACGCGGCTATCGAGCGCGGGCCGACGCGCAGGCGCAAATCGCGCGGGAACGCTGGCAGATCGTCGAGACGCGCCGCATGCTCGGCGAGGCGGGCAGCGACGCCTCGTCGCTCGATGCGCTGATCGACCAACGCGGCGCCGCGCTCGGCGAGCGCGAACGCAAGCTGCTCGACGCGTGGCCGCAAACGGTGGCCGCCTATGCGGGCGACGAACATGTGGTGCGCATCCGCAAGCGTGAAATCCGGACCGCGCTGACGGTCACGACGCTGTCCGGCTCCGAAATCCGCAAAGTGTCGCTGCCGAAATTCGTCGATCACGGCGAGATCCTGCGCTGGCTGATGCTCGACAATCTGCCCGGCTATTTCCCATTCACCGCTGGCGTTTTTCCGTTTCGTCGCGAGAACGAGGACCCGACGCGCATGTTCGCGGGCGAGGGCGATCCGCAGCGCACGAATCGTCGCTTCAGGCTGCTGTCGGAAGGCATGCCGGCCAAACGGCTATCCACCGCGTTCGACTCGGTGACGCTTTACGGTGAGGAGCCGCACGAGCGCCCGGACATCTACGGCAAGGTCGGCAATTCGGGTGTGTCGGTCGCGACGCTCGACGACATGAAGACGCTGTATGACGGCTTCGATCTGTGCTCGCCGGATACGTCGGTCTCGATGACGATCAACGGCCCCGCGCCGACGATCCTCGCGATGTTCTTCAACGTCGCGATCGACCAGCGGATCGCGCTGAGCGAGCAACAGCAAGGCCGCCTGTTGACCGAAGCCGAACTCGCCGCAACGCGCCGCGCCGCGCTCGAAAACGTGCGCGGCACCGTGCAGGCCGACATCCTGAAAGAAGACCAGGGGCAGAACACCTGCATCTTCTCGACCGAATTCAGCCTGAAGGTGATGGGTGACATTCAGGCGTATTTCGTCGAACACGGCGTGCGCAATTTCTATTCGGTGTCGATTTCCGGCTATCACATCGCCGAGGCCGGCGCGAACCCCATCTCGCAGCTCGCGTACACGCTCGCGAACGGCTTCACCTACGTCGAGGCGTATCTCGCGCGCGGCATGTCGATCGACGACTTCGCGCCGAATCTGTCGTTCTTCTTCTCGAACGGCATGGACCCGGAGTACACGGTGCTCGGCCGCGTCGCGCGACGCATCTGGGCGGTCGCGATGCGCGAGCGCTATGGCGCGAACGAGCGCAGTCAGAAGCTCAAGTATCACGTGCAGACGTCGGGCCGCAGCCTGCACGCGCAGGAGATCGATTTCAACGACATCCGCACGACGCTGCAGGCGCTGATCGCGATCTACGACAACTGCAACTCGCTGCACACCAATGCGTTCGACGAAGCGATCACGACGCCGACCGAGGAATCGGTGCGCCGCGCAGTTGCGATCCAGCTGATCATCAATCGCGAATGGGGGCTCGCGAAGAACCAGAATCCGAATCAGGGCAGCTTCGTGATCGATGAATTGACCGATCTGGTCGAGGAAGCGGTGCTCGCCGAGTTCGAGCGGCTGACAGAGCGCGGCGGCGTGCTCGGCGCGATGGAAACTGGCTATCAGCGCGGACGGATTCAGGACGAGTCGATGCTGTACGAGCATCGCAAGCATGACGGTTCGTACCCGATCGTCGGCGTCAATACGTTCCTGAGCGCGCATCCGCATGAAGCGCCGCGGCCGCTGGTGCTCGCGCGTTCCACCGACGCGGAGAAGCAGAGTCAGCTGCGGCGGTTGCGCGACTTCCAGGCGCGCCACCGCGACGCCGCGCCCGAGGCGCTCGAACGCCTGAAGCGCGCGGTGATCGACGACGGCAACGTGTTCGCGGTGCTGATGGACGTGGTGCGCGTGTGTTCGCTCGGGCAGATCACCCACGCGCTGTTCGAGGTGGGCGGGCAGTATCGGCGGAATATGTAGGCCGCGAGCGGGCGGCCCGGCCCGCTCCGTTCTTCACCTCAGCGCGCGATGCCGAGCCGCGCCTTCGCGTCGTTGTATTCCTTCTTCAGACGCCGCACGAGCTCGGCGACGTCCGGCACGTCGTCCATCAGGCCGACGCCCTGGCCCGCGCCCCAGATGTCCTTCCACGCCTTCGTCTTGTCGCCGCCGAAGTTCATCCTGGTCTTGTCCGATTCGGGCAGCGCGTCGGGATCGAGCCCCGCGTTCGTAATGCTCTCGCGGATGTAGTTGCCGTGCACGCCGGTGAACAGGTTCGTGTAGATGATGTCCGACGCCTTCGCATTGATGATCGCCTGCTTGTAGCTGTCGACCGCGTGCGCCTCTTTGGTCGCGATGAAGCGTGTGCCCATGTACGCGAGGTCCGCGCCCATCGCCTGCGCGGCGAGAATCGAGCCGCCGTTCGCGATCGAGCCCGACAGCACGATCGGGCCGTCGAAAATGCGCCGCACCTCGCCGACCAGCGCGAACGGCGAGGTGGTGCCCGCGTGGCCGCCCGCGCCCGATGCGACCAGAATCAGCCCGTCGACGCCGGCTTCCAGCGCTTTCTGCGCATGACGCAGATTGATCACGTCGTGCAGCACGATGCCGCCGTAGCTATGCACCGCATCGACGATCTCGCGTGCCGGCGCGCGCAGGCTGGTGATGAAGATCGGCACCTTGTGTTCGACGCAGACGCGCACGTCGTGCTCGAGCCGCGTATTCGACTGATGAACGATCTGATTGACCGCGATCGGGCCGATCACCGCATCCGGGTTCGCGGCCTTGTGCCCGGCGAGTTGCGCCTGGATCTGCGTCAGCCATTCGTCGAGCAGTTCGGCCGGGCGCGCGTTGAGGGCAGGGAACGAGCCGACGATACCGGCCTTGCACTGCGCCAGCACCAGTTCGGGATAGCTGACGATGAACATCGGCGAAGCGACGACGGGTAGCGCGAGGTTTTGCAGAACGGCGGGCAATGCCATGGTGCGAGTCTCCAGGTTGGGCCAACCGGTGCGACGTGCGCCGGCGAATAGATGAATGAGTTTAGCGACACGGCTTGCGGCGTGTTGACCGGCGAATGCGTGTGACAATCGAACGAAACCGGCAAGTCGAAGTCGCGCCAAACATTTAAGAACGGTCGTTCGATTATAGGCGAAGCGGGCGACCCGCGCGCGGTAGGCCCGTTTGGAACGGTTCGAAGGAGTATTCAGGTTCCATGTCTGCGTGGGATATCCCACCTCGCACGGACCTGTTGGCCTTCTACAATGCACGGACCTCAAACGATCAACGAGACGTCATGGCCTTCGAAAATTTCACGTCTTTTCGCGTCGCCGTGGGCGATGTCGACATTTTCGGAGTGAAGGGCGGCACCGGGCCGCCTCTGCTTCTGCTGCACGGGCATCCGCAATCGCATCTGATCTGGGAACGCTGCGCCGCGCCGCTCGCGCAGCACTTCACGGTGATCGCAACCGATCTGCGCGGCTATGGCGCGTCGGGCAAACCGCCGAGCGATGCCGCGCACGCACCGTATTCGAAACGCGTGATGGCCGCCGACCAGGTCGCGGTGATGCGCCACTTCGGCTTCGAGCGCTTCCTCGTCTGCGCGCACGATCGCGGCGCGCGCGTCGCGCACCGGATGGCGCTCGATCACGCCGACGCGGTCGAGCGTTTGATGCTGCTCGATATCGCGCCGACACTCGCGATGTACGAAGCCACCGACCGCGCGTTCGCAACGCACTACTTCCACTGGTTCTTCCTGATCCAGCCCGAGCCGCTGCCCGAAACGTTGATCGGCGCAAATCCGGCCGCCTATGTCGACGCGGTGATGGGCGGACGTCACGCGGGTCTCGCTCCGTTCGATCCCACTGCGCTCGACGCGTATCGGGCGGCGCTCGCGCAACCGGGTGCGGTGCACGCGATGTGCGAGGACTATCGCGCGTCGGCGAGCATCGACCTCGAACATGATCGCGCCGATATCGAGCGCGGCAACAAGATCGGCTGTCCGCTGCGGGTGCTGTGGGGCGACAAGGGCGTGATCGAAAAATGCTTCGATGCGCTCGACGAATGGCGGCATGTCGCGCGCGACGTGAGCGGCCGAGCGCTATCGTGCGGGCACTATCTGCCCGAGGAAGCGCCGGACGAACTGGTCGCCGAGATGCTGTCGTTTTTCGAGGCGGTCGAACGATAAGCATCGGGCCGCTTCGCGCGACCTTCGTTTGACCTGCGCTCGACCTTCGTTAGCCGAGCGGCGGCAGCCGTCGCGCGACCGGCGTCGACTTGACGATCGCCGTGCTGGTCTCCGCGCGCTCGGTCACTTTCGACAGGATCTCGTCGAGCTGCTCGATCGAATGCAGGTACAGGCGGCAGATGAAACAGTCGTCGCCGGTCACCTTGTCGCATTCGACGAACTCCGGAATGCGCCGGATCACTTCCTCCACCAGATGCAGCTGCCCGGGCAGCGGCTTCACGCGCACTACCGCCTGCAGCGTGAAGCCGAGCGCGCGCGGATCGATCTGCACGGTGAAGCGCTCGATCACGCCCTGCGCTTCGAGCCGCCGCACGCGTTCGGCCGTGCTGGGCGCCGATAAGCCGACGACGCGCGCGAGTTCGCTGACCGGCTGGCGCGCGTCCTGCGCGAGCGCGGCGAGCAGTGCGCGGTCGGTGTCGTCGAGTGCGACCGGCGCGATCGATGCAAGGCGTTTGCTCATGATGGCCTTCGTTTATGAGGTGAAAATGCGCTAACGCTTAAGTTTAGCCATGTATTCGCGCGGCTGGATTAATTAGACTGCCAGTTATGCAGTCACAATCCGGGATCGAATCATGGCTTCGAACAAGGCTTCCGTCACGACCTCGAGCAGTTCGCCCAGCGACATCCGCCGTGGCGCGGCGGAGATGAGCGTCGCGATGCTGATGTCGGGCACGATCGGCTGGCTCGTCGTGTCTTCGCAGCAAAGCCCCTTCAACGTGGTGTTTTTCCGCTGCATTTTCGGCGGCGCGACGCTCGCGCTCGTGTGCGCCGTACTCGGCCTGTTCCGCCGCGAGCTGTTTTCGTGGAAGATGCTCGGCCTCGCGTCGCTCGGCGGCGCGGCGATCGTCGTGAACTGGGTATTGCTGTTCGCCGCGTATTCACGCGCGTCGATTTCGATGGCAACGGCCGTCTACAACACGCAGCCGTTCATGTTGGTCGGGCTCGGCGCGCTGGTGTTTCGCGAGCGCATCAGCGCATCGACGATCGCGTGGCTCGTGGTCGCGTTCGTCGGGCTCGTGTTCGTCGTGAAGGTCGAGCCGGCCGTGCTCGCGGTGCCGGGGCAGTATCTGGTCGGCGTCGCCTATGCGGTCGGTGCGGCGGCGATGTACGCGGTGTCGTCGATCATCACGAAGCGGCTGAAGGGCACGCCGCCGCATCTGCTCGCGCTGATCCAGGTATCGCTCGGCGTGCTGTTGCTCGCGCCGTTCGTACGCTTCGACGCGTTGCCGGCAAACGGCGCGCAGTGGCTCGAACTGATCGTGCTCGGCGTCGTCCATACCGGGCTCATGTACGTGCTGCTGTATGGCGCGATCCAGAAGCTGCCGACGTCGATGACGGGCGCGTTGTCGTTCATCTATCCGGTGGTCGCGATCATCGTCGACCGGCTTGCGTTCGGACAGACGCTCGCATGGATTCAGGTGCTCGGCGCCGCGCTGATTCTGCTGGCGGCGGCGGGCGTCAATCTCGGGTGGCGGATCGTGCCGCAGAGAAAGCGCTTATCGTCCACGTGATGCCGATTCGACATTCAATCGGATATTGCTACGGATCCCGGAACAACGCGCAAGCGTTCAAGCGCCTAACGCCGTTTGATGACAGATCATGTATGCATTCGTAAAACGTGGCGTCAAATTTCTGTAGGGAAATCACCGATGCGATGCAAAAACCCACACGCGTATCATCGACAGCGACGCTGATCACGTCCAACAGATGTTCCGCCGCTCGCTTCGTCGAGCGGTTTTCTTTTTGGGAGCACGGTTTTGCGTTCCGGTGCGCTTTTCCACCGCGCCGGTCGAACCGGTCACATCACAGTTCAATGCCGCGCGAGAATGCGCGTGCCGTCCACTTCGAGCGGCCCATCGTTCGCCGCGAGCTCCCCGATCATTCCCTTCAGCAACGCGGGCCATTCGCCGCGCGGCTTCAGCATCGAGGCGGCGGCGCGCATCACGGCCGCGTCGTCGAGCATGCGCAAAAGCGTGTCCACGCTCATCTCGCGGACTTCGAGCAGCTTGAATACGATCAGCACCTTCAGCGCGTTCCTTGCGTTGCGCGCGGGATCGGCGCGCAACCAGGCGACGCGCGACATCGCGCGTTCGAGCGCCGCTTCGACCTGCGTGAACGGCGCGCCGTGGCCTGGGATGACGACGCGCACGTCGAGCGTTGCGATCAGGTCGAGCACGGCTTGCTGCTCGGCGAAGCCGCTTTCGCCTTCGAGTTCTGGAAAGATCACACCGAAGCCGTTTTCCCACAGCGCATCCGCGCTGATCAGCAAGCGTTCGTCCGCGCAATAGAGCATCAGCGAATGCGGATCGTGGCCCGGCGCGCCGAGCACCTGCCAGTCGAGTGCGCCCAGCCGCAAACGTGCGCCGGGTGCCAGCGTGCCGGTGAAGCCGAAGCGCTCGCAGGTTTGACCAGTCGCGCGAAAGCTGAGGCGAGTTTCGTCCCAGCCGCGCACGGCATCGGCTTCGGATGACGGAATCAGCGTGCGGCACGGCCACGTTGCCTGCAACAGTGCGTTGCCGCCGCAATGATCCGAATGCAGGTGCGTGTTGACGATCAGATCGAGCGGCCGCGTGCGCAACGCATTGCGTACCAGCGCGACCGTTTGCGATGCGTGCGTCGCATAGCCGGTATCGACCAGCGCGGCGCATGTGTCGTCGACGAGCAGCACGTTGTTCGACGACAGCCAGCCGCGTTCGAAAACCCGGATCGATGCGGGCAGCGCGATCATGGCGTGGCCGTGCTCGCGTGCGCGTTTGCGACTGCGTCGGGCTTCGGCATCACGAGGATCGTCGAGGTACCCGTCAACATCAGCTCGCCGCGCTGATTGACCACCGCACCTTCGAGATAGGTCAGATCGCCGTTCAGGCTCGGCTTCCAGTGAGCGTCGCGCACACGCCACGTGATCGTCAGCGTGTCGTGCGCCTGCACTGCCTTCTTCAGCTTGATATCGAATTCGAGGCCGAGCGGTTGCGCGTAAGTAGAGAAATGCGTGGCGAGCAGCGCCATGAAATACGCGGTGGGTTGCGTGCCCGACGCGATCAAGCCTCCAAAGCGGCTTTGCGCGGCATACGCTTCATCGTGATGCAACGGGTTCAGATCGACGACGAGCGTCGCGAACGATTTGATCGAATCCACCGACAACTCGAGCGTCGAACTGAACGTCTCACCGGGCGTCACGATGCGCGGCGCGGCGTTCATTGCTTCTCCTTCGCCGTCGATGTCGTGCGCAGCGCCATTAACGTCGCGTGGCGCACTTCGATCGCGTCCCACACCGCGCGCTTCGCGTCGTTGTCGAGCGTCGACCAGCCGGCGATTTCGTCGATCGTGCGCAGGCATCCTTCGCACCAGCCGGTCGATGCATCCATCCTGCACACGCTGATGCACGGCGACGGCACGCAACCGCCGTCGTCCCTGTCGTCGTAGTCGTTGCCGCTCGCCATCGTGTTCAGGCCGGCTCGCGCAACGCGACATCGACGACCGGCGCGCCTGTGAGCGAGATCAGCTCCTGCGCGGTCAGATTGAACACCGCGTGCGGATGACCGGCGGCCGCCCACAGGCTCTCCAACTCGAGCAGATCCGCATCGATCAACGTGACCGGCTCGGTCGCGTGACCGACCGGGCACACGCCACCGATCGCATAGCCGGTTTTTTCGCGCACGAACTTCGCGTCCGCGCGGCCGATCTCGCCGACCTGCGCGGCCACTTTCTTTTCGTCGACACGATTCGCGCCGCTCGCGATCACGAGCACCGGCGCGTCGTCTTCGCGGCGCCGGAACAGGATCGACTTCGCGATCTGCGCGACCGAGCAGCCGAGTCCGGCGGCCGCTTCGGCGGAAGTCTTGCCGGTTTCCGGCAGCATCACGATTCGCCCCGCGTGACCGCGTTCGCGCAGCAGCAGCGCGACGCGGCGTGCCGAGTCGGGCAGCGCGGCGAGATCGTCGGAGTCGAAGGACGCGAGGTCGTTCATTGTTTGGGACCCTGAATGAAAATGGATGCTGCGGTTATACGCAGGTGTTTGCTTCGCTGCGCGCCTTCGCGAGCAGCGCTTTACCGGCGCGCGACACGTTGGACCGGCCGATCGCGTTCGAAATGAAGTCGCCGATTTCGACCACTTGCGCGAGGTCGATACCGGTCTCGATGCCGAGGCCGTTCATCAGATACAGCACGTCTTCGGTCGCGACGTTGCCGGTCGCGCCCTTCGCATACGGACAGCCGCCGAGCCCCGCGACCGATGCATGAAAAATCTCGACGCCTTCGAGCAGCGCCGCGTAGATGTTCGCGAGCGCCTGGCCATAGGTGTCGTGGAAGTGTCCCGACAGATGCTCGCGCGGAAACGCTTCGGTCACGGCCTCGAACACTTCGCGGGTGCGCTTCGGCGTGCCGACGCCGATCGTGTCGGCGATATCGATCTCGTCGCAGCCGAGCGCCGCGAAGCGCTTGACGACGTCGACGACCGACGCGACCGGCACTTCGCCCTGGTACGGACAGCCGAGCGCGCATGACACGCTGCCGCGAATCCGCAGCTTATGTTGTTTCGCCGCCGCGGCGACTGGCGCGAATCGCTCGATGCTCTGCGCGATGCTGCAGTTGATGTTCTTCTGCGAGAACGCCTCGCTCGCCGCGCCGAAGATGACGATCTCGTCGGCGCGCGCGGCGAGCGCGCCTTCGAGACCGCGCAGGTTCGGCGTCAGCACCGAGTAAATGGTGCCGCCGCGGCGCTCGATGCCGGCCATCACGTCGGCGCCGTCGGCCATCTGCGGTACCCATTTCGGCGACACGAACGACGCTGCCTCGACGTTGCGGAAGCCCGCCGCCGACAGCCGGTTGATCAGCTCGATCTTGGTCGCGGTCGGCACGAATTCCTTCTCGTTCTGCAGCCCGTCGCGCGGACCCACTTCGACGATTTTCACTTGCTTCGGTAAGGCCATGATGTGTCTCCGATCCGATGCGGTTTGATCGCTGTCCCATCCGGGATGGGTGCTGCCGCGTTGCTGCAATTCAATTCAGCCCGCACGCCTGCGACGCGTGCGGGCGCGGGTTTCACTCAGTAGCCGCGTTCCAGTTGCACTGCGCCGCTCACCTGCTCGCCGCGCATCATCGCGCCGATCTTGTCCGCGACCTGCGCGACGCTGTCCTCGCGCAACGTCAGCGCCGACGTGTGCGGCGTGATCGTGACGCGCGGCTCGCGCCAGAAAGGATGATCGGCGGGCAGCGGTTCCTCGCGGAACACGTCGAGCGTCGCGGCGGCGAGCTGGCCGCTCGCGAGCGCAGCGAGCAGATCCGCTTCGACGAGATGCGCGCCGCGCGCGACGTTGATCAGATATGCGCCGCGCGCGAGCTTCGCGAAGACTCGCGCATTCAGCACGCTTTCCGTGTCGGGTGTATGCGGCAGCAGATTGACGAGCACCTTCGCGCCGTCGAGGAAGCTATCGAATTGCGCGTCGCCGGCGAACGTCGCGATGCCATCGATCTGCTTCTCGCCGCGAGTAAAGCCGCGCACCGGCAGGCCGAACGAAGCGAGCGTTTGCGCGACCTGCGTGCCGAGCACGCCGAGCCCGAGCACACCCACCGTGAACGTTGCGCGCGGATGCGGCTCGAGCACTTTCCAGCGGCGCTCGCCTTGCAGCACCTGATATTCGTCGAAGCGGCGCAGATAGCGCAGCACCGCATGCGTCACGTACTCGGCCATCTGCGCGCCCATGCCGGTATCTTCGAGGCGAATCAACGGCACCTCGGGCGGCAACGTGCCCGGATGCGCGCGTTCGAGCGCGAGAATCGCATCGACGCCAGCGCCGAGATTGAAGATCGCGCGCAGCGTATTGCGTCCGGCCAGCATCTCGCGCGGCGGACGCCAGACCACCGCGAAATCGGCTGGGCCGGTGTCGCCGGGCTTCCATTCGCGCAGCTCGGCGGCGGGCAGAGCGCGCGCAAAGTCGTGCAGCCACGCGGCGGCTTCGGTGTGCGGTGCGTAGAAGAGTATTTTCATGCGGTGCGGAATGCGTCGGCGTCGATGTGGGCGTGAGCGGGACGGACCCGGAGCGCGCGACGGCAATCGGACGACGCGTGCGGGATCGGGTCTCCTCCCGGTATGAACAGGCTTCATTCTACTTTTTCGACGCAAATCGCGCGCGTTTGCGCACGCACGTGCGCTTCGAGATGCATGCCGTGGTGGGCGTCGAGTTCGCGCGTACCCGCGCATTTCTTCGTTTGCCCGATAACGAAAGCACAAAAACCTGGTTCATCGATGCGCGACCGGGCGGGACAATGATTGCCTGGATTCCTTGCGCAGCGAGGCACGCACATGCTTTCATGCACCCGATCGATCGCAACAATTCCTATTTGACGCAATTTGAATATTGATTAGGTTTCTTGAATTGGTGTTCAAAGCTTCGCCATGAAAAACACCCCGAAGATTGGATCAACGTCCAACTTTCGGGGTGAATTTCGCCACTATGCGGCGACGCAGACCATTAGTTCGTGCACGCAGCGCATGCGGCTCAGCGCTTCCGCGACTCAATTCGCCACGCCGTGATCCCCATGCCCATGCGCACACCCATGCTCGCCCCCACTCTGCTCGACCGGCATCTGCTGCGCAGACTCAGCGCGAATCCCCAGGCGCGCGAGCAGCTTGCGATCCGCTTCCGCCTGCGGGTTGCTCGTGGTCAGCAACTGATCGCCGTAGAAAATCGAATTCGCGCCTGCGAGGAAGCACATTGCCTGCAACGCCTCATCCATCTGCTCGCGTCCGGCCGATAGACGTACCATCGCGCGCGGCATCGTGATGCGCGCAATCGCGATCGTGCGCACGAATTCGAACGGATCGATCGCTTCGGTCCCGCTCAGCGGTGTGCCTTGCACCTGCACCAGATTGTTGATCGGCACCGATTCCGGATACGGCTCCATGTTCGCGAGCTGCGCGATCAGCCCCGCGCGTTCGCGGCGCGATTCGCCCATACCGACGATGCCGCCGCAGCACACGTTGATGCCCGCGTCGCGCACGCGTTCGAGCGTGTCGAGCCGATCCTGGTACGTGCGCGTCGAAATGATCTGGCCGTAGAACTCCGGCGACGTATCGAGATTGTGGTTGTAGTAGTCGAGGCCCGCATCGCGCAGCGCTTGCGCCTGGTGCGTTTCGAGCATGCCGAGCGTCACGCAGGTTTCGAGGCCCATCGCCTTCACGCCGCGGATCATGTCCTTGATCGGCTCCAGGTGGCGGTCCTTCGGATTGCGCCACGCGGCGCCCATGCAGAAGCGCGTTGCGCCGTTCTGCTTTGCGACCTGCGCGGCGGCGAGCACTTCGTCGACCGGCATCAGCTTGTCGGCGGCGAGACCCGTGTCGTGATGCACCGATTGCGGACAGTATGCGCAATCCTCTTCGCAGCCGCCGGTCTTGATCGACAGCAGCGTCGACAGTTGCACCGCATTGGCGTCGAAATGCTCGCGATGCGTTTGCTGCGCGCGAAACAGCAGGTCGTTGAACGGCAGTTCGTACAACGCGACGATATCGGCGACGCGCCAACGCGCGAGCGGCTTCGCTTCAGTGGCGGCGGCAGTCGGATTGCCGTTGGCGGCGCTCATGTCGGCGGTGCCCGCTGCGATATTCAGTTGTGTCATGTGATCGATCCTCGTAAACGGATGAATTTGGGTTCGGCGCTGCGGGGCAGCGCTATGCCGCGCGCAATTGGCGCAGCGTTTGCAGAAGCCGTCGAATGTGGAGCTGTTGCGCTGCAAGCTCCGGCGACGGCGGGCTGATATGCGGCACGACGCCGAGCAACGGCGCGTCGTACGCTTGCGCGAAATGCACGCGAATCGACGCGATGTTTTCGTCGGGAAAGGTCATGTCCGGGTCGATGCGATTCGCGACCCAGCCCGCGAGCGTTAGACCGCGCGCGGCGATCGCTTCGGCAGTCAGCAGCGCGTGGCTGATGCAGCCGAGCCGCATGCCGACCACCAGCACCACCGGCAGCTTCAGCGCGACGGCGAGATCGGCGGTGTCCTGCGTCGCGGTCAACGGCACACGAAAGCCGCCGACACCTTCGACAACGACCACCTCGGCGAGCTTCAACGCTTGGCTGTGGCACGCGACGATGTGCTCGAGATCGAACGAGACGTTTTCCAGCGCCGCCGCGATGTGCGGCGCGGCCGGTTCCCTCAGCAGATACGGCGTGCGCATGGCGGGCGGCAGCAGCACGCTCGACGCGGCATCGAGCTGATCCGCGTCCTCGTTGTGCAGCACGCCGTTCACTTCGAACGCGCCCGCCGCGATCGGCTTCATCGCTGCTGCCTGCAGGCCTTCGCGCACGAAGCCGCGCAATAGCGCCGACGACACAAAGGTCTTGCCGATTTCCGTATCGGTGCCGGTGACGAACAGCGACAGCGCGCCGTCATCGTTAATCATGTTGCTCATGCCGCGCGCGCTCCGACTTGTTGCAGGCCGGCCTCGAGCCGGTCGAGATCCGCATGGGAGTGCGCGGCCGACAGCGAGATGCGCAGGCGCGACGTGCCGGTCGGCACGGTCGGCGGACGGATCGCGGGCACCCACAGCCCCGCGCGATCGAGCGACGCGGCGATGTCGAGCGTCGCATCGTTCGCGCCGATGATCAGCGGTTGCACGGCCGTATGTGAATCGACGGGCAGCCACGGCGTCGCCTTCAGCATCGCGCGCGTGCGTTCGATCAGTTGCTGCAGATGCGCGCGGCGCGCATCGCCTTCCACGCCGCCGATGATGCGCAGACTCGCCGACACCGCATGCGCGGCCGCCGGCACCGACGCGGTCGTGAAGATATACGGACGCGCGCGCTGCACGAGCCATTCGATCACGGTCGCATGCGCGACGACGAACGCGCCGGAGACACCCGCCGCCTTGCCGAGCGTGCCGATCGAGATCAGATGCGGCGAGCGCAGCGCGGTCTGCGCGATCGCGCCACGGCCTTGCGGACCCAGTACGCCGAAGCCGTGCGCATCGTCGACGATCAGCCATGCGCCGTGCCGCTCGGCGAGTTCGAGCAAACGCGGCAGCGGCGCGATGTCGCCGTCCATGCTGAACACCGTGTCGGACACGATCACCTTGACGTCCGCCTCCGACGCTTCGAGCATCGCGCTCAATGCATCCACGTCGCAGTGCGGATAGATCTGCACATCCGCGCGCGACAGCCGCGCGCCGTCGATCAGCGAAGCGTGATTGAGCGCATCGGAGAACAGCGTCGTGCCGCGGCCCGCGAGCGCGGTCAGCGTCGCGAGATTCGCCATATAGCCGGTGCTGAAATACAACGCGCGGGCGTCGTCGAGAAAGCCCCCGGCAAATTCGGCGAGATCGTCTTCGAGTTGCGCATGCGCACGCGAATGACCGCCGAGCAGATGCGAGCCGCCGCTGCCCGCGCCATACAGGCGCGCGCCTTCGGCGATCGCGTCGATCAATTGCGGATGCGCGGCAAGGCCCAGATAGTCGTTGCTCGCGAAGCCGATGATTTCACGGCCGTCGACCGTCATGTGCGCGGCGCATGGTGTGTCGGCGGTGCGCCGGCGTCGGCGCAGGCCGCGCGCGTCGATTTCCTTCAGGCCTTCGGCGAGTGTGTCGAGCAGATGCATCAGCGGGCCTCCGCGAGCGTGGCGTCGAAGGTGTCACGCGTGCGCGTGGCGAGCAGCGCGAGTTCTTCGTCGTCGAGGATGTACGGCGGCATCAGGTACACGGTGGTGCCGATCGGGCGCAACAACAGCTCGCGTTGCAGCGCGTTTTCGAAGAAGCGGCGCGAGAACGTTTTGGCTTGCTGAGGATCGTCGATCATTGCGTCGAATGCGAAGATCGTGCCGCGCTGACGCAGATTGCGCACCTGCGCGTGCTCGACGAGCGGCGCGAGCGCGGCCGCGAGGGTCGCCGATTTGCGTGCGTTGGTGGTGAGCACGTCGTCGCTCGTGAACAGATCGAGCGTCGCGAGCGCGGCGCGGCACGCGAGCGGATTGCCGGTGTACGAGTGCGAGTGCAGGAAGCCGCGCGCGGTGTCGTCGTGATAGAAGGCCGCGAAGATCTCGTCGCGCGACAGCACGATCGACAGCGGCAGATAGCCGCCGCTGATGCCTTTCGACAGACACAGGAAGTCCGGCCACACGCCCGCCTGTTCGCACGCGAAGAACGTGCCGGTGCGGCCGCAGCCGACTGCGATTTCGTCTGCGATCAGATGCACGCCGTACCGGTCGCACAACGCGCGCAATCCGGCGATGTACGACGCGTCGTGCATCGCCATGCCGGCCGCGCATTGCACGAGCGGCTCGACGATCAGTGCGGCGATGTGGTTCGCGCGCGCCTCGAACAGCGCGCGCACATGGTCGAGCGCGCGGCGCGCGACGTCGGCGGCGGTTTCGCCCGCTTGCGCGAGCCGCGCATCGGGCGAGGCGACGACGTGGGCGTGACGAATCAGCGGATCGTACGCGTCCTTGAACAGCGCGACGTCGGTCACGCCGAGCGCGCCGATCGTCTCGCCGTGATAGCTGTTGGCAACACAGACGAATTCCTGCTTGTCGGCGTAGCCCCGGTTGCGCCAGCTGTGAAAGCTCATCTTCAGCGCGATCTCGACCGCCGACGCGCCATCCGACGCGAAGAACGCGTGGCCGAGCGTGTTGCCGGTCAACGCGTGCAGACGTTCCGCGAGTTCGACGGCGGGCTCGTGCGTGCAGCCGGCGAGCATCGCGTGTTCGAGCGTATCGAGCTGATCTTTCAGCGCCGCGTTGATGCGCGGGTTCGCATGACCGAACAGATTGACCCACCACGAACTGATCGCGTCGAGATAGCGATGACCGGCGCGATCGTACAGCCACGCGCCTTGACCGCGCGCGACGGGGATCAGCGGCAGACGTTCGTGGTGCTTCATCTGCGTGCACGGATGCCACACCGCGCGCAGGCTGCGGGCGACCCAATCTTCAGGGGCGACCGGGGGGACTGCTGACTTTTCCAAAGAGGTACTCCAGGGTGCTTTTTTGCCACGCACGCAAGCCTCGGCGAGTGCGCGGGGTCGAGATTAGCGGTTTATTTGGTCGCGCGCATCAACCGCGAAATGCTCGTTTTTCGCGGTGGCGTCGAGGTTTAGCATCGTTCGATGCAGCTCGTTCGAGTTCGTGAGGGAAGCTCGCCAATCGACGGAGATAGCGACGTGAAAGTAGTGGGCTGTTACTGGCCAGAATTTGGGGCGACGAGGTGTTTTTTGCGGGGGAACTGAGCGCACAAGAAAAAGCCCGCCGATACGGCGGGCTTGCGGCACATCAGAATCAGGCGCGATTCACGCCTCGATTCACGGCTCTATTCGTACTTCACTCCCGGCTCGCTATCGCTTTGCGCCCATTGGCATCGGCATCGCTTGCATCCGCCGTCTGCGAGTTCTGATTGCCCCACACGACCGCGTTATCGACCGCATACAACCGGCACGGATCGGAGCTCTGCTTCTGGCAATTCGTCACCGCCACCGACATCGGATCGTCGCCGCCCTCGGCCCACGACCACGCGCCCGAATCCGACACCGCGAACGCGCGGCTCGGATACTGATGCAGGAAGTTGCGATAGCCATTGCGGCCCTCGTTGTCGAGGTACGGCACCGAGTCGACCGCGTCGAGCGCGGCGAATCCGGTTGCCTTCGGCGCGGCCGGATCGGCGACGTGATACTGCACGGCAGTCGGCATACCGGCGCGCGCGAGGAACGCTTCGACGGCCGGCCACCATACGTGCACGCCGTCGCGGTCGCCGACCAGCCGATGCGCGTCGTTCTTGTAGTGGCCGAAGTCGACCATCTTCGCGCTGGCGCCGTGTGCGCCGTACGCGGCGTACATGCCCGCGACGAGCGGCGCGCTCCACACCGAATCGTTATCGCCATAGAGCCACAGCGACGGCACCGCAGTCTTCTCGCCGTACGCGCCGAATGCGCGCGTCAGATTGCCTTGCCAGTCTTCGCAGGCGTCCTGGCGCAGGCCGCCCGAGAAATTGATCAGCGCGCGCACGCCGGGCGCCGCTTCGGTGCCGTATGCGATCGTCGCAAGACCGCCATGCGAGGTGCCGGCCACCGCGATGTGCGTCGCGTCGACATAAGGTTGCTTCGACATGTAATCGATCGTCGCTGCGACGTCGCCGGCCTGGCCAAGGCCGTTGCGCTCGACGTCGCAGCCGTCCTGCTCGTACACGCCGTCCGAGTGACCGAAGCCCTGACGGTTCGGCGCGACGACCACGTAACCGCGGCGCACGAATTCGCGCGCGAACGGCAGCGGATCGCTGCGTTCCTGCGTGCGCGGGTCGCCCGGAATCTTGCCGTGGTTGAAGACGATCATCGGGAACGGGCCGGGGCCGTCCGGCTTGTAGATCGTGGTTTCAAGCGTGACCGTGCCGGCGGCGTCGACCGGCACGCGGATGATCTTTTCGTTCAGGTGAGCGGTGGGCAGGTAGACGTCGTCGTCCAGCGCGAGGCGCGGCACGCGGGCGCGCGACAGCGGTCCCTGGATGTCGCTCGACGGCGTCGCGTCGTGTGCGGAAAGGGACGAGTAGGCGAGCGGATCGGCATGCGCGATCGTGACAGCACACGTGGCCGCGGCGCAGATCGCCGCACACTTCGTCAGAACCTTGCTCAACACCATTGACGCACCTGCTTTAAAGACATGTCCTGAACTCCGTGCTGTCCGGTTGCGCAAAACGCGGCTGACATTCAGCTTTCGTTCGCGATTTCGACACAAACAGACTCACTCGCGAACGTTGCGGGAAGCGCACGCACGCAAATCGAGATCGCACGGGATGAACCCAACGGCCGACGCGACCCCACGCGTCGAGGATGAACGTCACTTGATGCTGTCGGAGTCCGCGCGGCTCGCGTTCGATCAGCGGCCGGTCAGCCTTCCTTTGCATGTTGCGGAGCCGGTATGACCCGCTCTCGCAATGTGACGTCATGAAACTACGGACTCATCCTGGCACGACAATTTTGTTTTGTGCAATCAAGGAGAACCCGTGACGAAAAAATTGCTGCATGTGCGAACGAGGCTTCAAAGCCTTGCCGGGCAAGGGCCGGGGACATGTGGCGGGAAGCGGCGAGCAAAGGTCGTGTCAGTGCTGTGGCGCGAGGCCAACGAAGAAGCCCGCGTGAAAGGAACGAAAAAAGGCCTATGCAAAGGCCTTTATAAAGTTTGTGGAGGGCAAGTGAAAGACACGAGAAAGCTTCGGCGCGTAATGCAGCGATTGCTTAATCGGCGCGTGCTCTTCATTTACTCATTGACGTCGCCATCGACATAACGCCAGCGGCCATCATCGCCGCGCACGAATCGACTCGATTCATGCAACCGATAAACACGTCCCCCCACTTTGTAGCGGGCGATGAATTCGACGGTCGCGTGATCGGCATCGCTTTCGGCGAAGCCTTTGATCTGCAGTCCGAGCCAACGGGGCGCGTCGGTCGCGGTGGGATCGACGTCGAGATCGGCGGGGCAGGTGCTGGGGTCCCACGTCGCGCGCAGGTAGTCGGTTGCACCGAGCACGTACGCGCTATAGCGCGAGCGCATCAGTTCGAGCGCGCGCGGCGCGGCTTCGCCGCCGTCGATATAGCGGCCGCAGCATTGCGCGAAACGCGGGGCTTTGGTCGCGGTGCCCCCGCGTGCGTCGGGCGCGGCGCCGCCGCACGGACAGTCGACAGGTCTTTGCAGTGACAACAATGGCTTGTTCATTGAAATTTCAGTTGAGCGCGCGAGCGATCAGGATCTTCTGGATGTCGCTCGTGCCTTCGTAGATCTGGCACACGCGCACGTCGCGGTAAATCCGCTCGACCGGGAAGTCGCTCAGATAACCGTAGCCGCCGTGAGTCTGCAAGGCGGCCGAGCAGATGCGCTCGGCCGCTTCGGAGGCGAACAGTTTTGCCATCGCGGCTTCGGTCAGACACGGCTGGCCCGCGTCCTTCAGCGATGCCGCGTGCCAGATCAATTGACGCGCGGCTTCGAGTTGGGTCGCCATGTCGGCAAGGCGAAACTGCACCGCCTGGTGCGAGAACAGCGGCGCGCCGAAGCTCTCGCGTTCTTTTGCGTAAGTCAGCGCCGCCTCGAACGCGGCGCGTGCCATGCCGACGCTTTGCGCGGCGATACCGATGCGCCCGCCTTCGAGACCCGACAACGCGATCCGGTAGCCTTCGCCTTCCGAGCCGATCAGGTTCGCGGCCGGCACGCGGCACGCCTCGAATACGATTTGTGCGGTATCCGACGAATGCTGGCCGAGCTTGTCTTCGACCCGCGCGACCACGTAGCCCGGCGTGCCGGTGGGCACGATGAACGCACTGATGCCGCGCTTGCCAGCGGCCTTGTCGGTGACGGCCATCACGATCGCGACGTCGCCGTTCTTGCCGCTCGTGATGAACTGTTTGACGCCATTCAGCACGTACGCGTCGCCGTCGCGTGTCGCGGTGGTGCGCAGCGCCGACGCATCCGAGCCCGCTTGCGGCTCGGTCAGGCAGAACGCGCCGAGCATCTCGCCGCGCGCGAGCGGCGTGAGCCAGTCGCGCTTCTGCGCGTCGTTGCCATAAGTGAGCAGGATGCTGCACACGGGGCAGTTGTTCACCGAGATCGCGGTCGACGTGCCGCCGTCGCCGGCCGCGATTTCTTCGAGGATCAACGCGAGCGCGAGCGCGTCCATGCCCGCGCCGCCATACGCTTCGGGCACCAGCACGCCATAAGCACCGAGCTCGGCGAGCTGCCGGTGCACGTCGCGCGGAAAGGTGCGCTCGCGGTCCCATTGCGCCGCGTACGGCGTGATCTCTTCGCGCACGAAGGTGCGCAGCGCGTCGCGCACCATCAGGTGATCCTGATCAAGCACCATGAGCGTGTCTCCGGTCCCATGCAACGTAGTTGTCTACCAGTCGAGCTGCGTGCCGTCGTGCTGAAAGAAGCGGCCGTGGAACGCGTCGCGCGATGCCGCGGCCTGCGCCAGCACCTCGCGCATGCCGGCGACGCTGCGCTCGGGATCGAGCGCGGCCTGCGCGCCGCCCATGTCGGTGCGCACCCAGCCGGGATGCAGCGACACGCAGGTCGCGCGCTGCGCGTCGAGCGACGCGAGCTTCAGCACGGCGTTCAGCGCCGCCTTGCTCGCGCGATACAGCCAGCCGGTCGTGCCGCTTGCATCGGCGATGCTGCCCATGCGACTCGAAATCACCGCGAGCACGCCGTCCGTTTCCTCGACGAGCGGCAGCAGGATTGGCAGCAGCTGCATCGGGCCGCGCACGTTCGTGTGCATTACGTGATCGAAGTCCTCGGCGGTGATCGTTTCGATGCCTTCGGTGCGCGGACCGTACACGCCCGACACCAGGATCGCGGCATCGAGCCGTTCGCCGTCGAGCTTCCAGCCGAGCGCCGCGATGTCTTCGGGCGCGGTGACGTCGAGCGCGAAGGTTTCGGCGCCGAGTTCGCTGAGCGCATCGAGCGCGGCGCCGTCGCGCGCGGTCGCGAGCACGCGCCAGCCGCTCTTTCTGTACTGCCGGACGAATTCCTGGCCGATGCCACGCGATGCACCGACGATTAACACTGTCTTCATCGTATTCCTCGAAGATTTTGTGGATGCATCAGATCAGTTCGACACCCATCGCAGTCGCCTCGCCGCCGCCGATACACAGCGTCGCGACACCGCGCTTCAGACCGCGATTCTTCAGCGCGCCGATCAGCGTGACGAGAATGCGCGCGCCCGAGGCGCCGATCGGATGGCCTAACGCGCACGCGCCGCCGTTCACGTTGACCTTGTTGTGCGGTAAATCGTGCTCTTTCATCGCGGCCATCGTGACGACCGCGAACGCTTCGTTGATCTCGTACAGATCGACGTCGCCGGCGCGCCAACCGTTCTTTCCGAGCAGCTTGCGGATCGCGCCGACCGGCGCGGTGGTGAACTTCGCGGGCGCCTGCGCGAACGTCGAATGACCGACGACGCGTGCGAGCGGCGCCACGCCGAGCCGTTTCGCGGTCGACTCGCGCATCATCACGAGCGCGGCCGCGCCGTCCGAGATCGACGACGAGTTCGCCGCCGTCACGGTGCCGGTCTTGCTGAACGCGGGCTTCAGCGTGGGGATCTTGTCGAGGTTGGCCTTGAACGGCTGCTCGTCGCGCGCGATCGTGACGTCACCCTTTCGGCCCGCTACGGTGACTGGCGCGATTTCCCAGTCGAACGAGCCGTCCTCGTTCGCGCGCTTCGCGCGGTTCAGCGACTCGACCGCGAACGCGTCCTGCGCCTCGCGCGTGAAGTCGAACGACGCCGCGCATTCCTCGGCGAACGCGCCCATCAGACGGCCTTTGTCGTAGGCGTCTTCGAGGCCGTCGTAGAACATGTGGTCGAGCACCTGGCCGTGGCCCATGCGCATGCCGCCGCGCGCCTTCGGCAGCAGATACGGCGCGTTCGTCATGCTCTCCATGCCGCCCGCGACGATCACGTCGAGCGAGCCGGCGGCCAGCATGTCGTGCGCGAACATCGCCGCGCGCATGCCGGAGCCGCACATCTTGTTGACCGTCGTGCAGCCGGTGGCCAGCGGCAGACCCGCGCCGAGCGCGGCCTGGCGCGCGGGCGCCTGGCCGAGGCCGGCGGGCAGCACGCAGCCGATCACCGCCTCGTCGATCTGCTCGGGCTTCAGACCCGCTCGTTCTACGGCCGCCTTGATCGCGACCGCGCCGAGTTGCGGCGCGCTCAGCGACGCGAAGTCGCCCTGAAAGCCGGCCATCGGCGTGCGCGCCGCGCTGACGATTACGATTGGATCGGCGTTGATACCACTGTGGTTTGCGTCACTCATGTTCGAACTCCTTGGTCATAGCTTGGATGGCTACCGCCGCGCGTTGCCCGCTGCGAACCCTTGTGGGATTCATCAAGCCACGCGCACATTTGGCTCGTTCGCCTGCGCATCGGTTGCTTCGGCGAACCGCTCCGGATAGCGCACGCAGAAGCGCACGCTCGGGTCGTACGGGAAAAAATCGGGCAGATCGCCCTTCAACAGAAAATCCTTGTATCGCTGCCACAGCTCGGGCTCGAAGAGATCCGCGTGATGCCGCATGAACGAGCGCCGCACGCGTGGATCGCCGAGCAGGAACGTGCCGTACGTCTCCGGGAAAATATCGTGCGGGCCTACCGCGTACCACGGCTCGTCCGACATTTCGTCTTCCTCGTTGCGCGGCGCCGGCACCGCACGCACGTTGCAGTCGGTCAGGTATTCGATCTCGTCGTAGTCGTAGAACACGACGCGGCCGTGTCGCGTGACGCCGAAGTTCTTGTACAGCAAGTCGCCCGGGAAGATGTTCGCCTGGATCAGCTCCTTCACCGCGTCGCCGTATTCCTTGATGCCGCGCTCGACGTCGTCGTCGTTACCGTTCTGCAGGAACAGATTGAGCGGCTCCATGCGTCGCTCGAGGTACAGATGGCGAATCACGAGGTTGTCGCCGTCGTACTCGATCAGCGACGGCACTTCCTTTTCGAGTTCGCGCAACAGCGTTTCGTCGAGCCGCGCGAGCGGCAGCGCGACGCTCGAATATTCGAGCGTGTCGGCCATCCGGCCGAGCCGGTCATGACGTTTGACGAGCAGATACTTCTGCTGGATCTGCGCGCGCGTGGTTTCCTTCGGCGGCGGAAAGTTGTCCTTGATCAGCTTGAACACGTAGGGGAACGACGGCAACGTGAACACCAGCATCACGAGCCCCTTGATGCCGGGCGCGACGATGAAGCGGTCGCTCGAATGCTTCAGGTGATGCAGCAGATCGCGATAGAACAGATTCTTGCCCTGCTTCTGCAGACCCACCGATGTATAGATTTCCGCCTTCGGCTTGCCCGGCATGATCGTGCGCAGAAACTCGACATACGCGGACGGCACTTCCATATCGACCAGAAAATACGAGTGCGAGAAGCTGAAGATGATCAGCAACTGCTCGCGCTTGAGCAGCACGGTGTCGAGCGCGAGCACGCCCGGTTTCACGTGACGCAGCGGCACCGCGAACGGCAGCAGCGCCTCGCCGTTGATGATGCGCCCGACGATATACGCGCCCTTGTTGCGATAAAACAGCGACGACAACACGTGAATCTGGAAGTTCGGCGCCTCGTCGAACACGCCGAACGCTTCGCGAATCGACTGCATCACGCAGGCGACGTCGCGCGTCAGATCCTCGAACGGCGGATCGAGCTGGAAGTTCGTGACGACCCGTTCGAGCGTTGCGGCAAGTCCATCAGTACCGGGGTAATACGCGCGATACGTCGGCTTCGCGGCCGGTTCGTCGTTCTCGATGTATTCGGTCGAGATCGCCGGGCGCACGAAAATGAAATCGTTGTTGAAGTACGAGCGATGCAGAATCTTGCAGGAAACCGAATTAAAGAAGGTTTCCGCGCATTCCGGCTGACGGTGCGTGGTCAGGAGGCCGATGTAGTGCAGCTTGATCTGCTGCCACACTTCGCTGTCGATGTTCTCCGCGTCGTACTCGTCTTCGAGCAACTGCACGCATTCCTGCACGCGATCGTCGTACGACGTGATGCGGTCGCGCGCGAGCTTTTGCAGGCCGTGCCAGTCGCCGGCTTCGAACAGCGTCTTCGCGTGGATCGCCGCGTCGCGAAAGATCCGGTAGTGACGGTCGAACCCATCGAGCATCGTCTGCGCGACGTCGAAACCGATTTGCGACGATAACAGCTTGGGGAAGTGATTCATCACGCGCGCTCCGCAAACGCCGGTCAGAGTCAGGCCGCTTCAGGCAGGCTTCGCGTCGTGCCTCGCGCCATCGAGCAGCGCGCGCGCCTGCGCTTCATACTGCGCGAGATCTTCGAGCGTCGCGTCGAGATCTTCTCGCTGACGTTCGAGCACTTCGCGATGACGCGCGACCGTCGCGAGGAACGCGTGCAACTGCGGTACGGTATCGGTCGGCGATTCGTAGACGTCGAGCAGGTCACGGATCTCCGACAGCGTGAAGCCAAGCCGTTTGCCGCGCAAGGTGAGCTTCAGACGGGTGCGGTCGCGGCCCGAATAGACGCGCCGCAAGCCGCTCGAACCCTCGCGGCTCGGTGAGAGTAAACCCTGGTCTTCGTAGAAACGGATCGCGCGTGGCGTGACGTCGAATTCGCGCGCCAGCTCGGTAATCGTGTATTGCGTATTCATCGGGACATCTCGTGGCCGCTTGGTCGGCACAAAACCGGATTGGACGATAGAATCGACGTTTACGTTATCGTCAACCTGAGCGGAAAGCAACCACAACCCGGCCGACCGGCATCGCACACCTCGCCATGCCGGAGGGTCGTCGGAGGAAGACAGTCCCCATGAATGCACTCGAACACCAGCTCGAATACCCCTTCAACGACACGATGCCCGACGCGGGCCGCACGATGGAAGTCGCGCCCGGCGTGCTTTGGCTGCGCATGCCGCTGCCATTCGCGCTCGACCATATCAACCTGTGGCTGCTGCGCGATGAGATCGATGGCCAGCAAGGCTGGACCGTGGTCGATTGCGGCATCACGTCGGACACGATCAAGGCGAATTGGGAGAGCGTGTTCGAATCGGTGCTCGACGGCCTGCCGGTGCTGCGCGTGATCGTCACGCATTGCCATCCGGATCACATCGGCCTCGCGCATTGGGTGTGCGGCGGTGGCGATAAAAAGCGTTGGGACGCGCGACTGTGGATGACGCTTGGCGAATACATGCAGGCGCGCGTGATGGCGACCGGCGACGGCTCGAACGCGGGTGGCGAGGCCGCGGCGCGGCACTTCGCGCGGCACGGTCTGACCGACGCCGAATCGCTCGAAAAACTGCGCAATCGCAATAGCTACTACGCGAGCCTCGTGCCGGCGATTCCGGGGCAATACCGCCGTTTGCGCGAAGCCGAGGACGTGAGGATTGGCGGTAGGGCGTGGCGCGTGGTGACGGGCTTCGGCCACTCGCCGGAACACTGCGCGCTGTACTGCGCACAAACCGGCACGCTGATTTCCGGCGATATGGTGCTGCCGCGCATTTCGACCAACGTGTCGGTGTTCGATATCGAGCCTGAGGGTTCGCCGCTCGAACTGTATCTGGAGTCGCTCGGCCGCTACGAGACGATGCCTGAAGACACGCTCGTGCTGCCGTCGCATGGCAAGCCGTTTCGCGGCGTGCGCACGCGCATTCAGCAACTGCGCGAGCATCACGACGCGCGGCTCGCCGAAGTGCGCGAAGCATGTGCGGAAAAGCCGCGCAGCGCCGCCGATATCGTGCCGTTGATGTTCAAGCGCCAGCTCGATATCCATCAGATGACATTCGCGATGGGTGAGGCGCTCGCGCATTTGCATCTGCTGTGGCGGGCGGGGGATTTGAAGCGGACGCAGGATGCGGATGGGGTGATTCGGTTTGCGGCGGCGTGATCTTTTCGATTCGATGCGCTATATGAGCGCACTCAGCGGCGCAACGGTGCTGGGTGTGTTCATTCGAACTATTTCAACGGCAAGTCAGATGCAGCGTCGCGAAGTTGCTGGGCACGCCGGTTGTTGAGTTCCGCAACGCAAGCCAAACTGCGCACTTCGCGTGCACTGCCGGCTCCGCCACCGCTTAGCGAAGCTGCGAACTGGCATTGAGTCTCGCGGTACTTAGCGAATTTGCTGTTTGATGCGACGAGTCTTGCCTTGGCCTGGTTCACGTACTTGTTGTCTTCATCCCATTTGGAGAGGGTGCCAGCCATCTTCTCCTCGGCTCGTCTGAGGGCCTTCTGACTGGCCTCTGCTTTTTCTGCCAGACAGTCCCGCATTCCCGCTTGCGAGAATGCACTGCATTCTTCGCGTAAAGCCCGCTCGCTTGCAACGAGAGCAGTTGAGGCCGCAAGGACCAACGTTGGCAGGCAGACGGCCATGCCTAAACAGATCAGCTTTATCGCGCGCATAGGGCCACCTTTCCTTTACGCACCATTGACAAAGTGTAATCAAGCTTTCTGGCGTAGTTGAGGTCACCGCCTCCGTTATAACGCTCCGCTATCAATGCCGCGGAGAAGGGGCGCCAGCTCGTAATAGCCTTTTGAGCTGAAGCCTTCCGGTACTTCAACACTTGTCCGGGTCGCAGAACGGTGGCGGTGGGATTCAGCTCTTTTAACGTGTCGTTCGTCGTGCCCTGAGCCTTCGCCATCTTGTCGAGGCTGTCTCCTAGCCTGACGGCGATTTCGTAAACCTTAGGGTCAGCACGAAGTACGCTTCGGTACTTAAAATGTGCCATGCGCATCAGCAAATAACCAATACCAGCGCGGATGTTATACGCCGGTATCGTTCTGACTGAGGCCATTGTCAGCCGTCCTATCCAGGCTGGCGGCACAATCAAATCGCCGCCTTCATTACCTGAAAGCAGCGATGCTAATCCAGGATCGCCTGCAACCCCAATTCGCATCGGCTTGGAGTTCCACTGAGGATCGTGGGCACCTGTTTCGACCCACAACATCGCCTTGATAAGCTGCCAGTCCAAGGGCACGTACCCGGAAGTGCCGTGAAGATGGCGGTTGTACTCAAGGACTGCCATCTGGATCTCGCAGTCCCAGGAATTCCATTTGGCATCGCTTACAGCCTTGCTAACGCCATCCTGCCACCGTTCAAAACCTGTCCTCGTTGGAGCTTGCATTGCCATAACCATTCCTTCTGTCAAAGTGTGGGCGGCTACTTTGCAAGCAATTATCAGCTTCTTGCCTGAGGAAAATTGCATTAGGAATCGGTCTGGCGAGCGAAGGCCCGAGATCACGTCGAAAAAAGGTTACGCAGTGTCAGATGCAACCAGCCAATTCGCGCGTTGAATAAAAAAAGCCCGGTTCAAAAACCGGGCTTTCTTGCAGGGCCGCCTGCGCTAACCGCAGCGCAAAATCACTGCACCACCACCGCCCCGAAATTCTGCCGTCCAAACGGACTCACGTGATACCCGCTCACGTTCGTGCGCGTGATCGCGGCAGCGGTCGGATAGCCGAGCGGAATCCACAGCGCTTCGTCGTGGATGATCTGCTGCGCGGCTTCATACGCTTTCGTGCGCTTGGCGATATCGGACGTCGCTCTGCCCTCGGCGATCAGCTTGTCGAGGTCCTGATCGCAGAAGCGCGCGAAGTTGATGCCCGACTTCACCGCGTTGCAACTGAAGAGCGGCGACAGATAATTGTCCGGATCGCCGTTGTCGCCGGCCCAGCCCATGAACAGCGTGTCATGCTGACCCTGCTTCGCCTCCTTGATCAGCTCGCCCCATTCGATCACCTTTACGTCCGCCTTCACGCCGATCTTCGCGAAGTCGGCCTGCAGCAGTTCGGCACCGGCCTTCGGATTGGGATTGAGCACGCTGCCATTCGGACGCACCCAGATCGTCGTTTCAAAACCGTTCGGATAGCCCGCGTCGGCGAGCAGCTTCTTCGCCTTCGCCGGGTCGTACGGCCAGCCCCTGATCGAGTGGTTGTAGCTCCACGTATTCGGCGGAAACGGGTTGACGGCCGGCGTCGCGGTGTTGTCGAACACGGTCTTCAGATATGTCGTGCGGTCGAACGCCATGTTCAGCGCGGCGCGCACCTTCTGGTTTTCAAGTTCCTTCTGCTGCGTGTTCAGCGCGACGAAGGCCGTCATGAACGCGGGCGTCTGCACGATCGCGAGCGACTTGTCGTTCTTCGCGTCGGCGAGATCCTGCGGCTTCGGCGACAGCGCGATCTGGCATTCGCCAGCCTTCACCTTCTGCGCGCGCACGGTCGCGTCCGGCGTGATCGCGTAGATCAGGCGCTCGATCTTCGGCTTCGGTCCCCAGTAGGTCGGGTTCGCGTCATAACGGATCACCGCGTCTTTCGTATAGCTTTTCAGCACGAACGGGCCGGTGCCGATCGGCTTTGCATTCAGATCGACCTGCTTGCCGGCCTTCAGCAACTGGTCCGCGTACTCGGCCGAATAGATCGACGCGAAGCCCATCGTCAGGATCGACAGGAACGTCGCGTTCGGCTCGTTCAGCTCGAACTTGACCGTGTTGTCGTCGACCTTGGTAATCGACTTGATCAGCTTCGGCAGCCCCATCGATTGCGCATGCGGGAAGCCGCTCGCGCCCGCCACCTTGTGCCACGGATTGCTGTCGTTGAGCATACGGTCGAACGTGAAGATCACGTCGTCGGCATTGAGCGCGCGGGTGGGCTTGAAGTAGTCGGTGGTTTGGAACTGCACGTTGGGGCGCAGGTGGAACGTGTACGTCAGGCCGTCGGGGCTCACTTCCCACTTGTCGGCGAGCGCGGGCACGACCTTCTTCGCGGCTTCGTCGAACGACACCAGCGAGTTGAAGATCACGTCGGCCGATGCATTCGTCGTGACGAGCGAATTGAACTGCACGACGTCGAAGCCGTCGGGGCTCGATTCGGTACAGACGGTCAACGGTTTGGCGAGCACGAGCGCGGGCGCAGTGAGCAGGATGGCGGCTGCGAGCAGTTTGAAGCGCATAGGATCTCCGGTAACGAGCGCAGTCAGGCAGTGCGTCTGGTTGTGTTTATGGCGGCGATGCGTGAGCGGGCAGGTCAGCGGTCCCGGCGCGCGCGTCGCCACGATTGTGATACGTTCCCGGCGCCGTCGTACAGGTCGGGCGATCCCGGCCCGAGGCCTGGGGGCCGGCCTTCGAGGCCTGGCCGGCGGCGCGCCTTCGCGAAAGCTTATCGAAGCGCCATTTTGGCGACAACAATTTAATCGACATATCCATATGGGGGCGGCGCGACCATGCCGCCGCCTCAGGCTGCGGCGGCCTGACGCAGCAGGTAGCCGATGCCACTTATTGCGCGCACGCCGTACCACGACGTCATTTCCCCATCGATCAGATCGATGCGCTTGCCGGTGAGACGCGGATCGCGCGCGAGCGCATCGCGATGCGCGGCCGTGAAGCGGTACGGCTCGCTCGACAGCAGCACGCGCTCGACCTGCGCGAGCCACGGCGCGTCATCGAAGTCGAGCGTGGGGTAACGCGCGGCGCCCGCGCTGCCGCCGCGCACGTCGGGCAGCGTATGCCAGTTCACGAGGCGCAGCATCGCGGCGATGTAGGTGTCCCGTGCGACGCTCATCCACGGTTCGCGCCAGATCAGGTACAGCACGTTCTGCGCGGCGAAGGCGTGAGCGCCGGCTTCGCGCAGACGCGCTTCGAGCGAGTTGCTCAAGCGCCGCGCTTCTTCTTTACGCCCGAAGATCGCGCCGAGCAGCGCGAACAGCGCGAGGTTGTCGTGCGGCGTCTGCGGATGGGTGACGACGATGTGCGGCACGAACGCGCGCAGTTGCTCGACGGTGTCGCGTTCGTTCTCGTCGACATTGACGATCAGATGGGTGGGGCGCAGCGCGCGGATCGCGTCCAGTTTGACGGCCTTCGTGCCGCCGACCTTCGGCACCGCCCGGACCTTGTCGTGCGGATGCACGCAAAAGCCGGTGCGCCCGACGATCTGCCGTTCGAGGCCGAGCGCGAAAAGCGTTTCGGTGAGGCTCGGCACCAGCGACACGATGCGCGCGTCGGTGCCCGCGGATTCGTGCGCGACGCCGGCTGCATCGACCGCACGTGACTGCATGGCTTACTCGGTGGCGGCGCGCGGCTTGCGCGGCGCGCGTTCGAACACGCGGTCGTAGAGCCAGCGCGGCAGCACATGCAGCAGCATCGCGGCCACGCGCATCTGCCACGGAAACACCCCGAACGACGTCTGCCGTTCGACCGCCCGCGCGACCTTCGCCGCGAAACGGTCCGGGTCCATCAGGAACGGCATGTTGTACGGATTGTGCTCGGTCATCGGCGTGCGGATATAGCCGGGCGCGATCGTGACGACCCCGACGCCGAACGGCCGCATCTCGACGCGCAACGCCTCGAGATACTTCAGGGCCGCCGACTTCGACGCGCTGTACGCGCCCGAACCGGGCAAGCCGCGCACGCCCGCGACGCTCGCAATGCCGACCAGCGTGCCGCGCTTCGATGCGGCCATCGCGGCGGCAAATGGCTCGAACGTCGCCACCATGCCGAAGTAATTGATGTCCATCACCTCGCGGAACGTGCGCAGATCGCCGTGACCCGTCAGCGCGCCGCGGCTGATGCCGGCGTTGGCGATCACGACGTCCGGCAGGCCGTGCGCGGCGATGAAGCGCGCGGCCGCATCGGCGAGCGCTTCCGCGTCGCGCACGTCGACTGCATAGATCGAGACGGTGTTCTGGGGATGGGACCGCTGGAACGCGGCGAGCGCGTCGCCGCGGCGGGCGACGAGGCCGAGAATCGCGCCGCGCCGTGCGTATTCGCCGGCGAGCGCAAGGCCGATGCCGCTCGAAGCGCCGGTAATGAAAACCTTCAGCGGAGAGCTCATACCGGCGCCTCGTGATTACATCTTCTTGGCGCGGACTTGCGAGACGAGGTAGTCGAGCACCTGGATCGTGCCCGGCAGGGTGCCGGTCGCGGCCGGGCCGGTTTCATACTTGCCCTGCACCGCGAGCGTCGGCACGCCGTCGATCTTGTAGTCGTCGAGCAGCTTCTTGTCCTTCTGCAACGCGCTTTGCGTCGAGAACGAGTTGTACGCTTCCATGTACTTCTTCGGATCGACGCCGAGCGTCGCGAGGTATTTGCTCTGGTCTTCCGGCGTCAGCAGATAGTTCTTGTTGACATGGATTTCGTTGAACACCTTCGGCGTCAGTTCGTTCGCGACGCCGAGCGCGTCGAGCGCGTGGTACATCTTCGAGTGCGGGATGAAGTCGTCGCGGAAGGCGACCGGCACGCGGCGGAATACGACGTCCGGGCCCTGCTTCTTGACCCAGGCTTCGAGGAACGGGTCGAATTCATTGCAATGCGGGCAGCCGTACCAGAAGAATTCGATGACTTCGATCTTGCCGGCCGGCACGTCGGTCGGTTGCGGCGAGGCCAGCACGGTGTAGTCCTTGCCGGCAACCGGCGCGGTCGGCGACGCATGCGCGCTGGCCCCGATCAGGCCCAGCGAGAGAAACAGGATGCTCAGCAGCTTTTTCATGTTGTGTAGACCCAGATAAGGCGGTAGCGCGGCGACGCCATGCGAAAGGCCCGTCGCCGCTGGTCGGATTCGGTGTGGCCGCCCGCCACAATACAGGTCGAAGCGGCCATCGTGCTTGTGACCCGCGCGCCGCGCGGATAGTTCGACGCACCGTGCGAGCCGGCATTACCGTTTATTTATTGTTTGGTGAAGCGGATCACCGCGGTATCGACACCCGCGTCCGACAGACGCTGACGGCTCGAATTCATGTCCTCGAACTTCGAGAACGGCCCGATGCGCACGCGGTAGTACGTGACGCCGCCGGCATCGCGCTGCGTGACCTTCGATTCGAAGCCCTGGAACGCGAGGCGCGCGCGTTGCTGTTCGGCATCGGCGGCGGTCTTGTACGCGCCGACCTGCAGGAAATAGCCGGTGTTCGCCTCGCCCGGTGCCGGAGCGGCAGCCGAGCCCGGCTTGGCGTTGGCGACCGTGGTCGCGCTCTTAGGCGCGGAGCCTGCCGCCGTGGCGGCCGGCGCGCTCGAGGTCTGCGGCTTCTTCGCCGGCGCCGGCGCGACGATGCCGCCGGTGCCGTTCTCCTGCGCGGGATTCGGCGCGACCGCCGTGCCGTTGTTATTCGCGTTGCCGCCCGACGGCGGCACTTCGACGATCTGCGGTTCTTCGAGCATGCCCGACTGGGTCTGGGCGTTGGTCTGGCCCGGCGCGGTGTTCGGCGGAGCCGGTTGCGCGGCCTGCGGCACCGGCTGGCCCGGCGTCTTGCCTTGCAGCGGACGGTTCGGATCGTATTGCGGCTGGCTCGCACCGTTGTCGGTCGCCGCTGGCGGCGCGACCTTCGACACGAACGGCGTAGGTGCACGGGTGATATACAGCGCCACCACTACCGCGATCGCCAGGCCGACGATCAGGCCCAGCACGATGCCGAGAAAAGTGCCCCCGGTTTGCTTCGATTGCTTTGTTGTGCGGCGTGGTTTTGCCATCGTACGAATCACCTGCAAAAAGAATCCAGGAACGGCCGCCGATTATAACGACGGCCGCGCGCATATTACGCTGGAGGAGTTACATCTTGACGGGAGCGGAGACGCCGATCGTCGCGAGACCATTGGCCAGCACCTGGCGCGTGGCCGCGAGCAGCGCGACGCGAGCGTTGCGTTCGGCCGCATCGTCGACCAGCACGCGCTCGGCACGGTCATTGTAGAACGAGTGAAATTCGCCGGCGAGTTCGCGCAAGTAGAAGGCGACCGCGTGCGGCGCGAGTTCGTCGGCGGCGTGCTGCAGCATGTCCGGGAATTCGGCGAGCTTGTTGAGCAGCGCCATCGAGCGCTCGCTCGTGAGCGGCGCGAAGTCCACGCTTGCGAGCGCGTTCTCGTCGAGGCCGTAGCGCGCGTTGCACTCGGCGATCACCGAGCAGATGCGCGCGTGCGCATACTGCACGTAGTGCACCGGATTCTCGTCGTTCTGCTTCAGCGCGAGGTCGATGTCGAACACGAACTCGGTGTCCGCCTTGCGCGAGATCAGGAAAAAGCGCACCGCGTCGCGGCCGCGGCGAATGGTTTCCTCGTCGATCAGATCGACGGCCGCTTCCGAGCCCGGCGTCGCGCCGCCCGACCATTCGATCAGGTCGCGCACCGTCACGTAGCTGCCCGCGCGCTTCGAGATCTTCACCTCTTCGCCGTTGCGCATGACCGTGACCATCTTGTGCAGGATGTAGTCGGGGTAGCCCTTCGGAATGCCGATGCCGAGACCCTGCAGACCTGCGCGCACGCGCGCGATCGTGCCGTGGTGATCCGAGCCCTGCACGTTGATGACCTTGGTGAAGCCGCGCTCCCACTTCGCGACGTGATAGGCGACGTCCGGCACGAAGTACGTGTAGGTGCCGTCGGTCTTGCGCATCACGCGGTCTTTGTCGTCGCCGTCGTCGGTGGTGCGCAGCCACAGCGCATCTTCCTGCTCGTAGGTCTTGCCCGCGGCGATCAGCGCGTCGACCGTTTTCTCGACGCGGCCTTCCGTGTACAGCGACGATTCCAGGTAGTACTGGTCGAACTTCACGCCGAACGCCTGCAGGTCCATGTCCTGCTCGCGACGCAGATACGTGACGGCGAAGCGGCGGATCGCCTCGAGGTCCTCGACGTCGCGCGCGCCGGTGACGGGCTCGCCGTCGCTCGCCTCGACCGTGATGCCGTTCAGATAGTCTTTCGCGATGTCGGCGATGTACTCGCCGTTATAGGCCGACGCGGGCCAGCCTTCGTCGCCGGGGGCGAAGCCGCGTGCGCGTGCCTGGGTCGACAGGGCGAGCGTGTGGATCTGCACGCCGGCGTCGTTGTAGTAGAACTCGCGGTGCACGTCCCAGCCCTGCGACGCGAGCACGTTCGCGAGCGCGTCGCCGAGCGCGGCCTGGCGGCCGTGGCCGACGTGCAGGGGGCCGGTGGGGTTGGCCGACACGAACTCGATCAGCACGTGCTTGCCGGCGTCGCGCCGTGAGCGGCCGTACGCGTCCTTCTCGGCTAACACGGCGGCGATCACGCCTTGCTTGGCGGCGGCCGTGAGCCGCAGGTTGATGAAGCCAGGGCCCGCCACTTCGGCGGTGTCGATCAGGCCTTTGGCCTGCGGATTGACGAGCAGCGCATCGACGATCTGTTGCGCGAGCTGGCGCGGATTGGCGCGCAGCGGCTTGGCGAGCTGCATCGCGACGTTGCACGCGACGTCGCCGTGCGCGGCGACTTTCGGGCGCTCCAGCGCGATGGCGGGCGAGACGAAGGCGGCTTCCGTCGCGCCTTGGGTCGCAGTCGCGACCTGCTTCACCGTCTCGGCGAGCAGTGTTTCGAGTGTGTGTTTGTGTGCGGGCAGCATGCTTGTTGCGAGTCCAGTGAGGCAATCCGGTAAGGCGGAAGAGGCGCCGGCCGAGGCCGGTGTCGCAAGCGTTGAACGCGGCAGCGCTTTGCGGCGCCGATGGCTGCGCCGCCGGCAGAGTGTCCCCCAGGCGATGCGACGAGACGCAAGCAGCGCAACCCGGTGGACTCCGCTCGGCGGCCCGCCGGCACGCAGGCTCGCGCGGCATGCGGATCGCGGCCGATGGTTCGACGCCCCCGCTTGGCCCACGTGCGCGATGCTCGTCGAGCCTTGCCATACGTGGCGCTGGGCGGCGCGCTTTTCCGTTCAGACGGATTTTAGCAGGTGCTAATATGTTCAATGAGTTGCCCACGAGGGGCTGGGGCCGCCGCGCCTTGCCGGCGCCACGTCAGGCGCGCGCTGTTGCCGCCCTTGGGACGCTCATGCATTAACCCGACATAACGAAAAAGGGAACAGTCATGCTGATTACTTTCAAGTGCCACGCCTGCCCGGACGTGATGATGCTGGAGAATCTGGCGCAGTATCTGGTTGGCATTGTCGGCAAACGCCTTGGGCAGCGGGGCGTCATTACTCACGACGAACTGGGCCCGGCCATCGAGAAGCTCGAAGCGGCGATCACCTCCGACAAGCAGGAGCGCGCCGAGCACGAGGGCCATTTCCACGAGGGCGAAGACGGCCGCGATCGTCACGAGATTCCGCCCGGACTCGCGCAGCGCGCGTATCCGTTCCTCGACATGCTGCGCGCGGCGCAGAAGGAAAACGCGGATATCGTCTGGGGGCTTTGATTTCTGCTGGGTCCCGAGCGCCGCGGCCCGATCTCAGAAGGCCTTCATAAGCGCTTTTGGGGCGCACTCAAAGAAAGGAGCCCGCTTGACGCGGGCTCTTTGTCATTCAGAGGGCTTGTCGGCCTCGCCGCTCACTGGCTCGCGGGGGCCGCCGAGGCTGCCGCGCCTTTCTTCATCTTTTGCTTCTTCGCCTTTTTGACATGCGCCTCGGTGGGGGGCGAGTAGGAACTGACCGCGCTCGATCCGCCCGGCGCGGCGGGTTGTGCGAGCGCCACGGAAGCGCCCGCGGCCAGCGAAACAGCGGTCAATAACAGTGTCAGCTTCTTCATACGATTTTTCTCCGTTGACGGTTGCAATCTCGGTGAGCCGGCGCGTTGTGCTCGCGCCTGACGCGATGAAAGCCGACTCAGTCTACAAAGCCGAAATTGCGGTGGCGCCAAATATTCTGTCTTTCGGACTCAATATAGTCGCGCACGCGCGGCTCGGGCCGCACGGCCCGGCCACGTATCGCTTCACGCTCAAAGCAACGGCGCCAACGCGCGCTCGGCGTCCGCTTTCGTGAGCGACATCCGCTGCGCGTAGTCGTCGAGCTGATCCGCGCCGATCTTGCCGACCGAGAAATAGGTGCTGTCCGGATGCGCGAGGTAGAAGCCCGACACGCTCGCCGCCGGCAGCATCGCCAGCGATTCGGTCACGCTCATGTTGATTTCGTTCGCCCGCAGCACGTCGAACATGTCGCGCTTGACGAGGTGGTCGGGGCAGGCCGGATAGCCTGGCGCCGGGCGGATGCCTCGGTATTTTTCGGCGATCAGCTCGTCGCTGGAGAGGTTTTCGCTGTTCGCGTAGCCCCACAGGTCGCGCCGCACGCGCGCGTGCAACGCTTCGGCGAATGCTTCGGCGAGCCGGTCCGCGAGCGCCTTCAGCATGATCGCGCTGTAGTCGTCGAGATCCTTCTCGAACTGCCTCTCCTTCACGTCGACGCCAAGACCCGCCGTCACCGCGAACATGCCGATGTAGTCGGCGACGCCCGAGTCCTTCGGCGCGATGAAGTCGGCCAGCGAGCGGTTCGGTCGCATCACCCCGTCGACCACCGGCCGCACGCTCTGTTGACGCAGATTGCGCCACGTCAGCGCGACTTCGGTGCGCGATTCGTCCGTGTAGATTTCGATGTCGTCGTCATTCACCGTGTTGGCCGGCAACAGCGTGATCACGCCGTTGGCCTGCAGCCAGCGGCCCTGAATCAGGCGCGCGAGCATCGACTTGCCGTCGGAGAACACGCGCCGCGCCGATTCGCCGACGATCTCGTCATTGAGAATCGCCGGATATGGGCCGGCGAGATCCCACGTCTGGAAGAACGGACCCCAGTCGATATAGTTCGCGAGCTCGTTCAGATCGAAGTTCTTGAACACGCGCCGGCCGATGAACTTCGGCTTGACCGGCTGATAGCCTGCCCAGTCGATCTTCGTCTTATTGGCGCGCGCTTGCGCGAGCGTGACCATCGGCTGTGCTTTTTTGTTCGCATGCTGATCGCGGACGCGGTTGTAGTCGGCATTCAGTTCGTCGATGTACTTCGCGGCGCCCTCGTCGGACAGCAGGCTCGAGGCGACCGATACCGAGCGCGACGCGTCCGGGACGTAGACCACCGGCCCGTCGTAGTGCGGAGAGATCTTCACCGCCGTGTGCACACGCGAGGTCGTCGCGCCGCCGATCAGGAGCGGAATCTTCTTGACGCGGAAGTAGTCGTCGCGCTGCATTTCCGATGCGACGTAGGCCATTTCTTCGAGACTCGGCGTAATCAGGCCCGACAGCCCGATGATGTCCGCGCCCTCGACCTTCGCCTTCGCGAGGATCTCGCTGCACGGGACCATCACGCCCATGTTGACCACTTCGAAGTTGTTGCACTGGAGCACGACCGACACGATGTTCTTGCCGATGTCGTGCACGTCGCCCTTCACGGTCGCGATGACGATCTTGCCCTTGGCGCGCACGTCGCCGCCGGCCGCCGCGAGCTGGCGCTTTTCTTCCTCGATGAACGGGATCAGATGCGCGACCGCCTGCTTCATTACGCGCGCCGACTTCACGACCTGCGGCAGGAACATCTTGCCCTGGCCGAACAGGTCGCCGACGATGTTCATGCCGTCCATCAGCGGGCCTTCGATCACGTTGATCGGACGGCCGCCTGCAGCGGCGATCTTCGCGCGCACTTCCTCGGTGTCTTCGACGATGAACGTGGTGATGCCGCTCACGAGCGCATGCGCGAGACGCTTCTCGACCGGCTGCTTGCGCCACTCGAGGTTCTCTTCCTTCTTCGCGCCGCCGCTTTTGAACTTGTCGGCGATTTCGAGCAGGCGGTCGGTGCCGTCTTGACGGCGATTCAGCACGACGTCTTCGACGAGCTCGCGCAGTTCGGGATCGAGTTCGGCATACACGCCGAGCTGGCCCGCGTTGACGATGCCCATGTCCATCCCCGCCTGGATCGCGTGATAGAGGAACACGGTGTGAATCGCCTCGCGCACCGGATCGTTGCCGCGGAACGAGAACGACACGTTCGACACACCGCCGCTCACCTTCGCGTACGGCAGGTTCTGCTTGATCCAGCGGGTCGCCTCGATGAAGTCGACCGCATAGTTGTTGTGTTCCTCGATGCCGGTCGCGATCGCAAAGATGTTCGGATCGAAGATGATGTCCTCGGGCGGAAAGCCGACTTCGTTAACGAGCACGTCGTACGAGCGCTTGCAAATCCCGGTCTTGCGCTGGAACGTATCGGCCTGGCCCTGTTCGTCGAACGCCATCACGACCGCAGCCGCGCCATAGCGGCGAATCAGCTTCGCATGATGAACGAACGCTTCCTTGCCTTCCTTCAGCGAGATCGAGTTGACGATCGCCTTGCCCTGCACGCACTTGAGACCCGCCTCGATCACGTCCCACTTCGACGAGTCGATCATGATCGGCACGCGCGCGATGTCCGGCTCCGACGCGATCAGATTCATGAAGCGGACCATTGCCGCTTTCGAATCGAGCATCGCCTCGTCCATGTTGATGTCGATTACCTGCGCGCCGTTCTCGACCTGGTGGCGCGCGACGGCCAATGCTTCGTCGAACTGATTGTTCAGGATCATTCGCGCGAACGCTTTCGAGCCGGTCACATTGGTGCGTTCGCCAACGTTGATGAAGAGCGTCCCGGACGTGACGTTGAACGGCTCGAGGCCGGCAAGGCGCATGGTGTGATCGGTCATGGCGTGTGTGCGAGTCGGGTGCGTGCGTTAAAGGACGTGCAGGACGTGCAGGGCGTCGGGGCGAAGTGTTTCAGGCGGGCTCAGGCCGCGTCGCGATACTGGCTCGGCCACTTGCGCGGCTTCAGCTCGGCGAGCGCCTTCGCGATCGCCGCGATGTGCTCGGGCGTCGTGCCGCAGCAGCCGCCCGCGATGTTCACGAGCCCCGCTTCGGCGAATTCCTTCAGCAGGCCAGAGGTATCCGCGGGCAATTCGTCGAAGCCGGTGTCGCTCATCGGGTTCGGCAGGCCGGCGTTCGGATAGCACGACACGTAGGTGTCGCACAGCTTCGCGAGCTCGGCGATGTACGGACGCATCAGCGCCGCGCCGAGCGCGCAGTTCAGGCCGAACGTGAGCGGCTTCGCGTGACGCAACGAGTTCCAGAAGGCCTCGACGGTCTGGCCCGACAGAATGCGGCCCGACGCATCGGTGACGGTGCCCGAGATCATGATCGGCAGACGCTCGCCGGTGTTTTCGAACAGCTCGTCGAGCGCGAACAGTGCGGCCTTCGCATTCAGCGTGTCGAAGATCGTTTCGACGAGGAACAGGTCCGCGCCGCCGTCGAGCAGCGCTTTCGCCTGCTCGTAGTACGCGGCGCGCAGTTCGTCGAAGGTCACGTTGCGCGCGCCCGGATCGTTGACGTCCGGCGAAATGCTGGCGGTTTTCGGCGTCGGGCCGATCGCGCCGGCGACGAAGCGCGGCTTGTCCGGCGTTGTGTATTTGTCGCACGCGGCGCGCGCGAGCTTCGCCGATTCGATGTTCATCTCGACGGCGAGCGATTCCATGCCGTAGTCGGCCTGCGCGACCGTGGTCGCGCCGAACGTGTTGGTCTCGATGATGTCCGAGCCCGCCGCGAGATACTGCTCGTGAATCTCGGCGATGATCTGCGGCTGGGTGATCGACAGCAGTTCGTTGTTGCCCTTGATGTCGCGCGCGTAGTCCTTGAAGCGCTCGCCGCGATAGCTGGCTTCGTCGAGCTTGTAGCGCTGGATCATCGTGCCCATCGCGCCGTCCAGAATCAGGATGCGCGAGTTCAGCAGCGCGGGCAGCGCTGCGCCGCGGGTGTAGGCAGGCTCCGAACGGACTGGCGTGATGGATTGAGCAGGCTGGGTCATGGCGGACGAGGGCTTGCGCCGGCGTTGGCGGAAAGCCTGTCATTGTAGCCGCAGCCGGGCGGATGCGCCCGCCGCGGAGGAGAGTGCGAGGCGCGGCCGGCAAAATCGACCGATACGAACGCGCCGCGCCGGGAATTCAGAAACGCGCTAACAAACGATGCAATAAAAAACGGCCCGGCAAGCCAAAGCCTGCTGGGCCGTTTCGCTGCCGCCGACCGCTTGATGGAACCCGCCGCCAAAGCCGCGCGGTGCGGTCGATCGATGTCGCCAGAGCGCCAGCTGAACCCCTCCGGTCAATGCAGGACCACCGGTTGATGCATCAGACTGTCGAATTGACCGAGGAATTCATCAACCTCGTCGAGCGTCGGCTCGCCTTCGATCAGCTTTTGCACATGCTCGCGAAAACGCGCCGCCATTGCCCCGTCGATGTAGATTTCGCGCTGCATGTTCTTGTCGACAATCTCATAGCCGCCCGACTTCATGGCAAGCAGACCTTCCTGCGGAGGAAACTCGACGACACAGTAGTTAGGGCTGTTATAGATCATTTGCATGGCGACACTCCTTATTTCCGTTGGGCTCCTGCCCTTTTCTGCACCGTAGGTGGAGCATGTGGGATGGAATTCAAGGGGTGGGTCCGGACGACGCAAGTAAAAACTCCGGACCTGACGGTTAGACTCGCCGCTCCAGAAACGATTCAAGCAAGGCGGCAAAACGCTGTGATTGCTCGATTGGCGCGAGATGCGCGGCGTCCAGCAACTCGAAGCGGGCGCCCTCGATCGCCTCCGCTATTGCCTGCGTAGCAGCAGGGGGCGTGCCAGTGTCGTGACGTCCGGCCACCGTCAGCGTCGGCGAGCGGATTGCGCCGTGCTGGCCGCGAAGGTCGAAATCGCGCAGTGCCTCGCAGGCCATCGCAAAACCTTCCGGCGAGGTGCGCGCAAATGTCTCACGGATCGGCTCGACCGCTTCGGGATGGCCGGCCTGAAAGTCGGGCGTGAGCCAACGCGCGATCGTCGACGGCAACAGCGCCTCCATGCCGTCGCTGCGCGCGGTGTGGGCGCGCTGATTCCACAACTCACGGTTCTCGGGCGGAGTGCCGCCGGTGCTGTCGGCAATCGTCAGCGTGTCGATTCGCGATGGATGGTCGAGCGCGAACTGCTGCGCAATCATGCCGCCGAGCGACAGGCCGACCAGGTGCGTCGTCCGCGCGCCGAGGGCATCGAGCAGTTTGGCGAGATCGTCGGCCAGATCGCGCATGGCGAACGGCTCGCGCGCAACCGCGCTGTGGCCGTGGCCGCGCACGTCGTAGCGCAGCACCGTGTAATCGTCGCGGAAATAGCCTGCCATCTGATCCCAGATGGAAAGATCGCCGCCCAACTGATGGATGAACGTGAGCCACGGGCCGCCGCCTTCGTTGCTCAGCACGTAGCGTGTGTCGATACCGTTGATGTTCACTTGCATGCGGACTCCTTTGAAGGAAACGCAGTGAAAAAGCGCGGTGGGTCGCCTCGTTCGCGCGAACGGGGCTCCATTGACGTGCGAGTCAGCGTTGCAAAGGAAGTTTCGCCGATCTCGTGCGGATTTGCTCGTGACACTCTGTCACGAAACCTGTCACGGTTTGATGATGGTCGGAGCGGTCGAATCGACCGGTGCAGCTGGGGCGGCCTCGGGTGTTACTGCCGATGCGTCGGCCGGAGCTGGCGCCGGCGTTGCAGGGCCCGTGGCAGCGGGGGCTGCGGGTGCAGCAGGCGTGGCCGGCGCGCCACCATTGCCGCGGTCATCCGGCGACGTGCCATCGACATTCAGCTTGCCGCGCCACACCAGTTCGAACTGGGTACCGTTCGGCTCCGTCTGCAGGATGCGCGCCGGCAGCCAGCCAAGGGACGGGGCGAGCCACACGTCGACGCGGCGCTGGTCGCCATCGTGCCGCGGCAGACGTTTGAAGTGACGCGTCTCCAGATAGCCTTGCGCGGCGCGGATCGTTTCGTCGCCGATCGTCTCGATCGGCCAATTCTCCCCGCTATCGGTATCGACGACGAAAAACTCTCGCGTCACGCCAGGCTTATAGGCGTCAGGATCGCCGCGCACGAGGCTCGCGAGCTGCATCACGACACTGAAGCGATCCTGTGCGCCGTCGGGCAACGGCAACGAGGCGGGCGTGCGCGTAAAGCCAACCTTCTTGTCGTTGCGATTGAAGATCGCGATGTCTTCGGCGCGACGGCCACGCTTTTCGCTGTACTGCGCCGGCGCGAGGCCAAAGGCATCGATGCCGCCGTGGCTCGAAAACACGAACGGACCGACGAACGGCAGCGGCACTGATACGACCATTTCGTAGCCCTGCCCGTCGCTCGCCCAATGGATCGTGCCGGGCGCGTTGCGCACGCCGTTGTAGAACGTGTCGTAGTCGAGTTCGGCCGACGGCGGTACCGAAAACTTCACGCCCTGCGACGCTTGCGGCGCGCTGGCCGCGGCAGGGGCGCTCGCGACGGCGCCACTGGCATTCGCATGGGCCGATGGATTCGCGTTCGCGGTGGCGGGTGGCGCGCTAGCCGCCACCTCCGATGCCGGCGTGGCCGCGGGCTCGTTCGGTTTGGCCGGTTGCAACGCGGTCATCACATGCTGCTCGCGCGGCGGCCTCGCCGCGGGCTTGCGTGCTGGCGCGGGGGGATGCGGTGCCGGCACGGCGGGCGGTGGCGCGGGTTGACGCTCGACCCTTTCGGGCGTCAGCAGCACGACCTGCACCGGCACATGCTCGCGATTCGCCGGATTCAGATCCACGCGATTGCGCTCGAACCATTGCGCCGCGATCCAGTGCACAACCGCGACGGCCGCGAGGACGGCGATCCAGCGCCACGCGCGCGCGCCGCGTCCCGGCCCGCTACCAAAAGCGGGCAGGCGATCATGACGGCGGTTGGCGGAAGCAAAATCCATCGGCGTTTGAATCGGTGAGAGCGTGAAAGGATACGGTGCGTATCAACCGTTGTCACCACGCGGGGTCGCGCTATAGCCGAGTTCGTATGACAGCTTGCGCGCGCATTCGCGCAGCGCGGTATCGATCTCGCCGCCCCAGCGGATATCGAACGCGCCTTCATGGCCGAGCGCGACGAGACCGAGCGCGAGTTCGCCGGTCGAATCGAACACCGGCAACGAAAACGCGTGGATCGTCGGCAGCAGCATGCCTTCGACGCGCGCAGCCTCGTGCTCGCGCACCTCGGCGAGCACCTTGTCGACCTCTTCGCGGGTGCGTGGCGCGCCGCTATACGACGAGCGCCGCGAGTCGGCCAGCTCGCGCTCGAGCATCGCGGCGGTCTTGCCGGACGGCAGGTAGGCGGCGAACAGCAGACCGGTCGCCGAACTGAGCAAGGGCATCACGTCGCCGAGCTTCAGCGACGCCTTGGCCGGATAGCTCGACTCCATCCAGTGCACCATCGTCGGTCCCTGATTGCCCCACACCGCGATGCCGACGGTCAGGTCGAGCCGGTCGCGCAGTTCGGCGAGCGCGATGCGCGCGAGCTTCACACCGTCGACGCGAGCAAGCCGCGCGAGCCCCAGCTGCAAAGCGAAGCCGCCGAGTTCGTAGCGGCCCGACAGCGGGTCCTGCGCGACCACGCCGAGACGCAGAAAGCTGACCAGATAGCGATGCGCCTTCGCCGGACTCATGCCCGCGCGCTGCGCGAGATCGCGCAGCATCATCGCGCGCGGCTCGTGGGTCAGCACGTCGAGCAGCCTGAAACCGACCTCGATCGACTGGATGCCCGAGCGCAGTTTTTCTTCGCCGGGTTCGCCGGGTTCGCCGGGTTCGTCATCGGCGCCGGTTGCGTCGGTTGCATGGGCGGGATCGAGCAGATCGTCGGCGGACGCGGGGTCGGTGCGGGTGCGGATCGTGCCGGAGCGGGCGTTGGCGGACATGTGCAAAAGGCGCGGGCAGCGCGTTCGGTGATCGTAATGGAGACGGCTACGGTGACACGACGACGAACACGCAGATATTGGGCCGCGCCGATTCACCATCGTAGAATACATTCCTTCCATCGTCACTAATACACGGTTCACAGCTCTATGAAACTTGCCTCGCTGAAGGACGGCACGCGCGACGGTCAACTGATCGTCGTGTCCCGCGACCTGCACACGGCCGCCATCGCCGACGCGATCGCGCCCACGCTGCAGCGCGTGCTCGACGACTGGGCCTTCTACGCGCCGCAACTGCACGACCTTTACGATGCGCTGAACCAGGGCCGTGCGCGCAACAGCTTTTCATTCGACGCCAAAGAGTGCATGGCGCCGCTGCCGCGCGCGTTCCAGTGGGCCGACGGCTCGTCGTACGTGAACCATGTCGAGCTCGTGCGGCGCGCGCGCGGCGCGCAAATGCCGCCCGAATTCTGGACCGACCCGCTGATGTACCAGGGCGGTAGCGACGACTTCATCGGCCCGCGCGACGACGTGGCGTGCGCATCGGAAGAGTACGGCATCGACTTCGAGGCCGAAGTCGCGGTCGTCACCGGCGATGTGCGGATGGGCGCGACGCCCGAGCAGGCCCTGCGCGGCGTGCGGCTGGTCACGCTCGTCAACGACGTGTCGCTGCGCAACCTGATCCCCGCCGAACTCGCGAAGGGCTTCGGCTTTTTCCAGAGCAAGCCGGCCACCTCATTCGCGCCGGTCGCCGTGACGCCCGACGAGCTCGGCGAACACTGGCGCGAAGGCCGCGTGCATCGGCCGATGATCGTCCACTGGAACGGCAGGAAGGTCGGCCAGCCCGACGCGGGCACCGATATGGTGTTTCACTTCGGTCACCTGATCGCGCATGCCGCGAAAACGCGCAATCTGCGTGCTGGTGCCATCGTCGGTTCGGGCACGGTGTCGAACAAGGACGCGAAACGCGGCTACTGCTGTATCGCCGAGAAGCGCTGCCTCGAAACGATCGAGCACGGCGCGCCGCAAACGGAGTTCATGAAATACGGCGACACCGTGAGGATCGAAATGTTCGACGATGCGGGCAAGTCGATTTTCGGTGCGATCGAGCAGAGCATCGCGCCGCTCGAATGAAGCGCGGCGCTCACGCGGCAATGCTGTGACGCGGGCGGCACGCGCGAAAGGGTTTCGCCCGATGCCGCCACTTGCGCGCGCGGCTACACTGCGGCAAACATCACAACGAAAACCCCGACGTGAGGACAGCATGCCGCGATTGGACTTCTCCGCAGCTGAACGTCGGCGCGCTTGCGCGTCGCCCGTTGAAGCGCGCACGAGCGCGCGTGGCTTGCCTCAACGTGGTCGGCGCTTCGCGCGGCGCGCCGCGACGCTGTGGGCCGCGCTTGCCTGCGCGTTGCCGCTGACATCGTTCGCGCAGGTGAAGATCGGTCTCGTGCTGTCGCTGACCGGGCCGGCCGCGTCGCTCGGCATTCCCGCGCGCGACACGGTCGCGCTGCTACCCAAACAGATCGGCGGGCAGAACGTCGAATACATCGTGCTCGACGATGCATCGGACACGACCCACGCCGTGCAGGACACCAGGAAGCTCATCAGCGAGAATCACGTCGACGCGATCATCGGCTCGTCGATCACGCCGAATTCGCTCGCGATGATCGACGTGGTCGCCGAGGGCGAAACGCCGATGATCTCGCTCGCGTCGTCCGCGAAAATCATCGAACCGGTCGACGCGAAACGTCGCTGGGTCTTCAAGACGCCGCAGACCGACGCGATGATGGCCTCGGCGATCGCCGAGCATGCGAGCGGACACGGCGTGAAGACGATCGCGTTCATCGGCCAGGCCGACGCGCTCGGCGAGACGTTCTACGCCGAGGTCGCGAAGTTCGCGCAGTTGCATCACATCGACGTGGTCGCGAGCGAGCGTTTCAATCGCACCGATCCGAGCGTGACCGGGCAGGTGCTGAAAATTCTCGCGACCCATCCCGACGCGGTGGTGGTCGGCGCGGCCGGCACGCCTGCCGCGCTGCCGCCGAAAACGCTGCGCGAGCGCGGCTACAAAGGCGTCATCTATCACAACCACGGCGTCGGCAATAACGACTTCCTGCGCGTGTGCGGCGCCGATTGCAACGGCACCTTCCTGCCCGCGAGCCCGGTGCTGGTCGCCACGCAATTGCCGGCCGATCATCCGGCGAAGGGTCTCGCCCTCGATTACATTGCGCGCTTCGAGGCGCGGCACGGCGCGGGCAGCGTGTCGGCATTCGGTTCGTACACGTCGGACGCGGGCGCGTTGCTCGAGCATGCGATTCCGCTCGCGCTGAAAGCCGGCGCGCCCGGCACGCCGCCGTTTCGCCGCGCGCTGCGCGACGCGCTCGAAGGAACACGCGGTCTCGCGGACACCAATGGCGTCGTCAACATGAGCGCGGCCGATCATCTCGGGCTCGATCAGCGCGCCCGCGTGATGGTTGAAATCACCAATGGCAAGTGGCTTTATCAGCCGCATTGAACGGGGCGCGCCGTTCCGCGCGCGACTGAACGAATCTCCTCCGGACTGCTCACCATGCCTCAGCCATCGCAACCGAACGACGCGTACTACGCGCACTACCAGTCGCTGCGTTTGCAGCGTCATCCGCATGGCGTGCTCGAAGTCGTGATGAGCGGCGAGGGCGCGAATAAAAGCGGCCTCGCGACCGCGAACGCACGCATGCATTACGAGCTCGCGGAAATCTGGCGCGATATCGATCGCGATCCCGATACGCGCGTCGCGATCATTCGCGGCGAGGGTAAAGGCTTTTCGGCCGGCGGCGATCTGCAGCTCGTCGAGGACATGGCGAACGATTTCGAGGTGCGCACGCGTGTGTGGCGCGAAGCGCGCGATCTCGTCTACAACGTGATCAACTGCGGCAAGCCGATCGTGTCGGCGATGCACGGGCCGGCGGTCGGCGCGGGGCTCGTCGCGGGGCTGCTCGCCGATATCTCGATCGCGGCGAAGACGGCCCGCATCATCGACGGACACACGCGCCTCGGCGTCGCCGCGGGCGATCATGCGGCGATCGTCTGGCCGCTCCTGTGCGGCATGGCGAAGGCGAAGTACTACCTGCTGCTGTGCGAGCCGGTGAGCGGCGAGGAGGCGGAGCGCATCGGGCTCGTGTCGCTGGCCGTCGACGAAAGCGATCTGCTGCCGAAGGCGTTCGAAGTCGCGCGCAAGCTGGCCGACGGTTCGCAGACCGCCATCCGTTGGACCAAGTACGCGTTGAACAACTGGCTGCGCACGGCGGGCCCGGCGTTCGATACGTCGCTCGCGCTGGAATTCATGGGCTTCGCGGGGCCCGACGTGCGCGAGGGCCTGAGCTCGTTGCGCGAGCGGCGCGCGCCCGATTTTGGCACGGGCGGTCCACGTAACGACCAACGATCGTGATGTCATACCCCACACGGTATGATCGAATCGACGCGCGCGGCATCGCGCGCTCCACCTATCATCCAGCACCGAGGCGACAACCATGACCGACACCACTGGCTCCGCGCCGCCCTTTCCCGGCTTCCCCGGTTTTCCGCCCGCTGAAATGCTCGATCGCATGTGGAGCATGATTCGGCTGTCGCCGTTCGGCGCCGCCATGACGGGCGCGCAGCCGGGTGGGGGCACGAGTCCGTCGCTGTCGATGATGTCCGACATGATGGCGCCGCTCACGAGCGTCGAGGAGCTCGACAAGCGCATCACCGACATGCGCGCGGTCGAGCAATGGCTGAAGCTGAACCTGAGCATGCTGCAGTCGGCGATCCAGGCGCTCGAAGTGCAACGTGCGACGCTAGCGACGCTGCGGGCGTTCGGCGCGTTCGCGCAATCGTCGATGTCGCAGGCGGCGGCTGCTGCGTCGGGTGCCGCCGCGAGTGACGCGCCGAACACCGCCCCGAGCCCCGCCCGTGCGCCGAGCTGGACGAAGCCGGCCGAGCCCACGCCCGAAAGCGCCACGCAGGCCGACAGCGACGAAGAGGAAGCGCCCGCGGCGCCCGGCTTCGATGCGTCCGCGTGGTGGAATCTGCTGCAATCGCAGTTCAACCAGATCGCGCAGTTCGCGATGACGCAGCCGTCCGTCGCGGTCGCCGCGGCGGGCGGGGGCACGCAGGGCAAGCCGGAACCGTCGAAGGCCGCGGATGCGTCGGGCGCCGATGCGTCGGGCGCCGCCGCGCAAAACGCGAAGCCCGCCGTCAAACGGCCGGCGGCGAAGCGCGCCGCGCCGTCGGCCAAACGCGCGGCCGGAACGAGCGCGGCAACGCCGAAAAAGTCGACGTGAGCCGGACGGCGCGCCGGGAATCAGTGGCCGTTGATGAAGGCCACTGATCGGCTGCGTTTTTCCCTATTCCAGCGCCGGCGGTTTCCGCCCGCGCGAATCGCCGACTTTATTGAGAGAAGTCAATACCACCGTGCGCTCGCGCCGCTTCTGTCACGGGTTTCGTGGGAGGCGCGTGCTATCATTGTGTAAGCTTGATCTGGCTTTGGGGCGTGCGCCGAAAACAACCAATCCCGCCGCCCTCGCGTCAGTCGCCGCCGGCGCTACCGGTACGGGGCGGGACCGTGCGGTTGCCAGACCCAGACTGGCTCGACCTCAGGCAAAGGGTATCCCTCCCCACGGTTGGCCACGGCGCCTGATTCACGCTTCAGGCGCCAATACAAAAGCCCGGACTTCTTTGCTGCCCGATGCTTCTGGGCGGCTGATTAACGCGTAAAATTGAATGCTTGGCCGATAAACGGCGCGTCCGTTCGTCGTAGGTAAAAACGGCTACACGTAGCAGCAACAGACACACACAGTATGTGCAGAACAGGGGTGGGACTATGAACACCATGCTTTATCCGGAACTTTATAAATCGCTCGAATCCGTTCGATGGGACATGGAGAAGGACATTCCCTGGGACAAATTCGATGCATCGCTGTTGACCGACGAGCAAGCCGCGACGATCAAGATGAACGCGATCACGGAATGGTCGGCGTTGCCCGCCACGGAAATGTTTCTGCGTGACAATCATCACGACAGCGATTTTTCCGCATTCATGAGCGTGTGGTTCTTCGAGGAGCAGAAGCACTCGCTGGTGCTGATGGAATACCTGCGCCGCTTCAAGCCGGAACTGGTCCCGACCGAAGAGGAACTGCACGCAGTGCGCTTCGAGTTCGATCCCGCACCGCCGCTCGAAACGCTGATGTTGCACTTCTGCGGCGAAATCCGCCTGAATCACTGGTATCGCCGCGCCGCCGAATGGCATACCGAGCCAGTCATCAAGCACATCTACGAAACTATCTCGCGCGACGAAGCGCGCCACGGCGGCGCGTATCTGCGCTACATGAAGAAGGCGATGGCGCAAACCGGCGACATCGCGCGTGCCGCGTTCGCGAAGATCGGCGTGCTGATGGCGTCGGCGCGTCGCACCGAAAAGCCGCTGCACCCCACCAACCTGCACGTGAACCAGGCGCTGTTCCCGCGCGACACGATCCAGTCGCGTCTGCCGGATCCGGAATGGCTCGAGCGCTGGCTCGACGAGCAGATCCGTTTCGACGACGGCTGGGAAAAGAAGGTCATCGAGCGCATTCTGCACAACCTGTCGCTGCTGTTCGAACGCACGTTCAACACCGCGCAGGAACTGAACCGTTATCGCAAGGAAGTGGTCGCGCGTCTGCAAGCCGCTGAACAAAACCCGGCGCAGCAGCAGCCGGCGTAACGACTCAGGCGTTTCAGCACCGTATCAAACGGCGGTCCGGCAAGCGCGAGCTTGCCGGACCGTTTTGCTTCGGGCCGTCCACCGTGTATCGTGACGGCACCTGGCATTCCTGTTCCCGTCACGCCCCAACTCCCTAATTCCCCAACTCTGTGACCGTGCGATGACCGCCATCTTTGAACGCAAGATTCTGACGCGCGATGCCCTGGTGAAGCTTCGTCCTTCGCTGCGCGCGCCCGTCGTGTTTACGAACGGCGTGTTCGATATCCTGCATCGTGGTCACGTGACCTATCTGGCCGACGCAAAGGCGCTGGGCGCGTGCCTGATCGTTGGTGTCAATAGCGACGCGTCGGTGCGGATGCTCGGCAAAGGCGACGACCGGCCGATCAACAACGAGGCCGACCGCATGGCCTTGCTAGCGGCGCTGGAAAGCGTCGATTACGTGGTGGGCTTCGGCGAGAAGACGCCGGTCGAGCTGATTTCCGCGCTGCGCCCGGACGTGCTCGTGAAGGGCGGCGACTACGACATGGACGCGCTGCCCGAATCGGCGCTCGTGCGCGGTTGGGGCGGCAAGGCGCTCGCGATTGCGTTCGAGCACGATCGCTCGACGAGCGCGCTGTTGAAGAAGGTGCGGCAGGGTTGATGCCGCCCGTTACCGCAAAACGCGCGGCGCACTGCTGAACTTCTAACCGACCGCGTCGCTCACCTGATTACTGCGGCAACTCCGATGTCGAAATCGGCGCCTGCGGCGCGGGTCCGCCGACCACCGCCTGGTCGGCCGCATCGGCGGCGCTGACCGGCCGCACCTTCAGCCAGTCCGGATGAATCTGGCGATTCAGATGATTCGGCTCGCGTCCGCTGGCGGTGGGTGTGGGGCCGAAGACGCCAAGCAGCGCGACGAAAGCCAGCACGTTGACAACAATCAGAATGGCGATCGGCCAGCGAAGCATTGTGGGTGTTTCCAATTCAGAAAGAAGTTGAGCCTGGGGCGTGCGGGAAAGACTCGGGTTCGGAAAATGGGCGGCGAATTGCGCGCAACTGAGGCGCACGTTCTACACGTACATCACGCGCCACCCGGTCGTGAATCAAACGTTAGCCACGGCAGGCAATCAGCCGCTTTGCCGCGCCGTATCCTCGGCTGCGATCAGCGCAAGCCCTGACAGCACCAGCGAATCGTGGCGAGTATGCGGCACTTTCAGGGCGCTCGCCACTTCGTCGGCAGCGCCGCCGCCGACCACGAGACGCACCGGCACCTGCCACTCATCCTGCAGGTCCCGCCACATCCGCTCGATCAATCCGGCCTGCGCCAGCGTGCAGCCCGCCGACAGCGAGCGCGGCGTATCCGTTGCGAAGAACGGACCGCGACGGACCGCGCCGGTGGTATCGGCGGCGTCGAGCAGGCCGCGCGCGTGCGCGGCGTCGAGCGTCGGCAGTTGCGCGGTGTGCTCACCGAGCGAGCGCATCATCAGCGTCCAGCCCGGCGCAATCAATCCGCCGATAAACGCGCCATCGGCGCGCAAGGCCTCGAGCGTCGTCGCGGTCCCGAAGGTCGCGAGCAGCAGATGCTCGCCGGGAAAGGTCGCGTGCGCGCCGATCATGCCGGCCCAGCGGTCGCTGCCGAGCGAGTCCGGTGTCGTGTAGCAATTGGTCACGCCGCATCGACGAGCACTTGCGCGGATCGTCGCGAGCGGCAGTCGCGGCCAGTGCGCGTCGACGAGCGCCGCGATGTGCGTCGCGACCTCCGCGCCCGCGACGTTGGAGAGCCACGCGCCGCATGGCGCCGGCCAGTCAGTCCAAGCGGGTTGCGCACCTGACCGCGCGCGTGGCCCGGCAAGGTCGTCATGCGCGAGCGCGCCGCTCGCCAACTGCGTCCCATCGGGCTGCACCAGCGTCCACTTGATCCGGCTATTGCCCGCGTCGATCAGCAGATATGGCGCGCGCTGCCTCATGCGACACCGTGGGCGAGGCGCAGCGACACGTCGCCGGTCGCGATGCTCTGGCGGCCCTCAGCCGTATCGAGCAGCAACTGGCCACGCTCGTCAACGCCCGCCGCCACGCCGCGCGCGAGCTCCTGGCCTTGTTCGAGCAGCACGACGTCGCGGCCCGCGTAAGCATGCACCGCGTTCCAGCGCGGCTGGAACGGCGCGAAGCCTTCGGCGCCGAAGCGCTGCAGCATCGGTTCGAGCGCGTTCAATTCGGCTGCCAGCGTATCGGTCAGATTCGCGTTCGGCAGCGCGCGTTGCAACGCGGTCGGCACGGTGCCGAGCGCCTGCGGCGGTACCTCGGCGTTCAGCGCGCCGACCTTCGCCGCGAGTTCGTCGGCGCCTTTCACGTTGGTGCCGATGCCGATCACGACCGCGCTCGCGTCGTCGGTGCTCCACGCGGTTTCGATCAGGATGCCGGCGAGCTTGTCGCCTTCGAGCAGCACGTCGTTCGGCCACTTCAGCGCGATCTGTCCGGGACCCGCGACCGGCAGCGAGCGCAGCCCGTCGACGAGCGCGACGCCCACCGCGAGACTCAAGCCCCCGAGCCCTTCGAGCGGTCGCGGCAAGACGCACGCGACCGAAAACAGCAGCGCGTTGCCGGGCTCCGCGTACCACGGCCGCCCACGGCGACCGCGCCCAGCGGTCTGCAGATACGCGACGCGCACGATCGGCCGCGGCAGCGCGCTCGCGCGGCGCGGCAGGGCTTTCACGTGGGTCATCAAGTCGGCGTTGGTCGAGCCGGTTTCTTCGACGATTTCGATCGGCCAGTCATGCGCATGCGCGCCGAACAGCTTGACCGCGCGTTCGCGATCGATGCGCCAGTCGGTCGAAGCCGACGACGAGGCTGGTGCCGCGCTTGTCGCTGCGGACGGGGAGGCGGGATTCTTGGAGGCATTCATGTCCCATATTGTAGCCACAGCGAACCCGCCCGGGACTCGAATGCGCAGCGGTGAACGGCGACGCCGATCGATGTGCATCAGTGCGGACCGGCGGCCGAGCCTTCGTTACAATGGCCGCTAATCCGATAACCAGATTCACGCGATCCTTGAACAATGACACTCCGCCCGGCCTTGAAGTCGCGGCCGGCAGCCAAGGCAAGATCGTCCGTCTCTCGGGCCAGTGGACGGCGCTCGCGCTCGCGCGCGATCGCGACACCGGGCACGTGATTCCGCAACTGCGTTCGCTGACCGGCGCGCAGGGCATCGGCGAGTGGGACCTGTCGCGCGTCGACAGGATGGACCACGTCGGCGGCCAGGCGCTGTGGCGCGTGTGGGGCCGCAAGATGCCGCCGGGCACCGCGCTCACGGACACGCAGCGCGACATCTTCGAGCGCATCGCGCTGCTCGACACGGTGCGCGAGAGCGCCGAGCCGGTCACGCGCCTCGATCCCTTTACGCGTCTCGGCCTCGGGCTCTTCTCGTTCGTCGAGCACCTGCAGGGCGGCGTCGCGATGCTCGGGCGCTTCGTGCTCGATCTGCTCGCGATCGCGCGCAAGCCGAAACTCACGCCGTGGACCGAAATCTCCGCGAATATCTACAACGCCGGCGCTCGCGCGCTGCCGATCACCGCGCTGGTCGCGTTCCTGATCGGCATCGTGTTGAGCTATCTGTCGGCACAGCAATTGCGCATGTTTGGCGCGAACCAGTTCATCGTCAATATTCTCGGCCTCGCGGTGATTCGCGAACTCGGCCCGGTGCTGTCGGCGATTCTGGTGGCGGGCCGCTCGGGCTCGGCGATCACCGCGCAGATCGGCGTGATGCGCGTGACCGAGGAGCTCGACGCGATGCGCGTAATGGGCATCCCGCACGGCCTGCGGCTGATCCTGCCGCGCGTGATCGCACTGGCCGTCGCGATGCCGCTGCTCGTGATGTGGACCAACGTGATCTCGTTGACGGGCGGCGCGCTCGCCGCGAAGCTCGTGCTCGGCATCGACATGAGCTTCTTCGCGCGCCAGCTGCCGAACGTCGTGCCGATCGCGAACCTGTGGATCGGGCTTGGCAAGGGCGCGGTATTCGGCATGCTGATCGCGATCGCCGGCTGTCATTTCGGCTTCCGTATCAAAGCCAATTCGCAGAGTCTCGGCGAAGGCACGACGACCTCGGTGGTCACGTCGATCACCATCGTGATTCTCGCGGACGCGGTGTTCGCGATCCTCTTTCAAAACGTGGGGCTAGGATGATCGCGCCACTCACCGAAGCCGTACGCGGCCAACCCGTACCGTCGATCGCCGAGCCGGTGATCGAGGTGATCGACATCACCAAGCGCTACGGCCGCAACATCGTGCATCAGCATCTGAGCCTCGACGTGCGGCGCGGCGAGATCGTGTCGATCGTCGGCGGCTCGGGCTCGGGCAAAACCACGCTGGTGCGGCAGATTCTCGGCCTCGAGCGCCCGTCGAGGGGCACGATCAAGCTGTTCGGCGAAGACCTCGCAACGATCTCGCCCGACACCGCGCTGCTGATGCGCAGCCGCTCCGGCATGCTGTTCCAGCGCGGCGCGCTGTTCTCGTCGCTGTCCGTGTTCGACAACGTCGCGCAACCGGTGCGCGAGCTCGGCAAGGTGCCCGAAGACCTGCTGCGCGACATCGTGATGCTGAAGCTCGAAATGGTCGGGCTGCCGTGCAAGCACGCGTCGAAGATGCCATCGGCGCTGTCGGGCGGCATGATCAAGCGGGTTGGCATCGCGCGCGCGATCGCGCTCGAACCCGAACTGCTGTTCCTCGACGAACCGACCGCCGGCCTCGACCCGGAGGCGTCCGACGAATTCGTCGAGCTGATCTCGGGGCTGCATCGCGCGCTCGGTCTGACGGTCGTGATGATCACGCACGATCTCGATACGATGGTCGCACTGTCGACACGCGTGGCCGTGCTGGCCGATCGCAAAGTGCTCGTCAACGCCCCGGTCGAGGAGGCCGCGGGCGTCGACCATCCGTTCATCCACGAATATTTCCTCGGCCTGCGCGGGCGCCGCGCGCTGCAGGCGCTGCCGCCCGAGCGCCGCGCGAAGCTGCCGCAGGCGGCGCTCGAGCCGGCGTCGTCCGAGTTGCCGCTGTGAGGCGGGCCGCCATGAAGCGGGCCGCTATGAACCAGGGAAACTGACAATGGAAAACAAAGCGCATGCGTTCTGGGCCGGGCTCTTCACGGTCGTGCTGACGGCGGCGATCGCGCTGGCGGCGTATCTGTTCAACGTCGACCGCACCGTGCGGGTGCCGTACGACCTGATCGCGCGCACCAGCGTGAACGGCCTCTTTGCGGACGCGGCGGTGCGCTTTCGCGGGCTCGACGTCGGCCGTGTGCAGTCGATCAAGTTCGATCCGACACATCCGGGGCAGATCCTGATCCGCATCATGGTCGACGAGCACGCGCCGATCACGCATTCGACGTTCGGCAGCCTCGGCTTGCAGGGCGTGACCGGCATCGCGTTCATCCAGCTCGACGATACCGGGCGCGATCTGACCCCGCTGCCGTCGTCGGCCCAAAAGGTCGCGCAATTGCCGATGCGCCCGGGTCTGTTCGACCAGTTGCAGCGACGCGGCGAGGTGCTGCTGCGCAAGCTCGAAAAAGTCACCGACAACGTGAACGACATGCTGTCGCCGGAAATGGTCGCGCAGTTGCACGACACGGCGGCGAGCATCGCGCAGGCCGCTTCGGGCGTCGCGACGCTGACCCGTCAGATGGGGCCCGTCGCCAGCAAGCTGCCCGGCACGATCGACCAGCTGAACCGCACGCTCGCGTCGACCAACCAGATGATCACCGGCCTGAACCGTCCGGACGGGCCCCTCGAGCGCAATCTGGACAAGGTCGGCACGGCCGCGCAGCAGGCGGGCGATGCGCTCGGGCAGATGAACATGTCGCTGCAGGACCTGTCCGCGCGGGTCGGCTACGAGACGCTGCCGCGCGTCAATTCGCTGACCGAGGACGTGCGCGCGGCGGCGCAATCGATCGACCGCGCCGCCGACACCTTCAACACCAATCCGCGCAGCGTGCTGTTCGGCGCGCCGCGCCCGGCACCGGGTCCGGGCGAGGCCGGCTTCGCGTGGCCCGCCGCTACCGCGCCCGCAGCTCACTAAATCCGCAGGCTAGAACAGAGGAAGATGCCCATGTCACGCTCGATTCACCGACTGTTGTCCGCGCGCGCCGCGCTCGCGGCGCTGCTTGCGTTCGGCGTGCTGGCGGCGGGCTGCGCGGGCACGTCCGCGGTGGTGTCGGATGTCCGCTACGACTTCGGACCACCGCCGCAGGCCGCCGCGGCGAGCCGGCTGCCGGCCGTCAAGGTGCTGGAGGTCAGCGCGCCGTCCGTGCTCGAATCCGACCGGATGACTTATCGGCTGAGCTACGCCGACGCGCAGCAGACGGCCGCCTACGCCAACAGCCACTGGACGATGATGCCGTCGCAACTGCTGACGCAGCGCCTGCGCAACACGCTGAGCGAACGCGGCACCGTGCTGACGGGCGCGGACGGCGTGAGCGCGCCGGTGCTGCGGGTCGATCTGACCGAGTTCGAGCAGGTGTTCGACAGCCAGACGGACAGCCACGGCGCGATCACCGCGCGCGCGACGCTGATGCAGGGCGGCAAGGTGATCGGCCAGCAGACCTTCGTCGCGCACGCGCCCGCGCATTCGGCGGATGCGGCCGGCGGCGCGCGGGCGCTCGCCGCGGCCAGCGACGACCTCGTCGCGCAGATCACCACGTGGCTCGGCTCGCAGGCGCTGGTCGCCGCGCAATGACGGGCGGGCAGCGCACGCAACGGAGCGCTGCATGAGCGAACGCCCCTGGCTGCGCCGCCCGTCGACGCTGGCCCGTCAGGCGCTGCTGCTTTACACGGCGCTGATCGTCTACGGGTCGTGGTATCCGTTCTCGGGCTGGCGCTCGCTCGGCATCACGCCGTTCGCCTATCTGTTCGATCCGATGCCGCAGTACCTGACGGCGTTCGACGTCGTCACCAACGTGCTCGGCTATATGCCGTTCGGCGCGCTGGTGGTGCTCGCGGTGTACCCGCGTTGGCGCGGCACGCTGGCCGTCGCGCTCGCGTTCGTGTTGGGCGGTCTGCTGTCAGGCACGATGGAAGCCGTGCAGACCTATCTGCCGACACGCGTCGCCTCCAATCTCGATCTCGCCGCCAACACGCTGGGCGCGCTCGTCGGCGCGGCGGTGATGTCGCCGTTGACCGGCGCGCTGCTCGACCGCGGCCTGCTCAGGCGTTTGCGGTTGCTGTGGTTCGAGCGCGGCCATGCGACGCTCGCGTGCCTCGTCGCCGCGTGGCCGTTTGCGACGATGTATCCGTCGCCGCGTCTGTTCGGTCTCGGCAACTGGCCGCGCGCGCTGTGGCTGAGCGTCGATCCGGCCACCCAGGACGCGCTGCTCGCGTGGACGCCGTCCGCGTGGCATGTCGGCGCATGGCCGGCGGCGGCCGCCGCGTGGCTGGACGACGACACATGGGAAGCGCTGATCACGGCGCTAAACCTGTTCGCGGCGCTCGCGCTTGCATCGCTGCCGGCGCGCCGCCATGCGCCGCGCGTGCGCCTGCTGTTCGTGTTCATCGTCGCGACCTTGTGCGTGAAGGCCGGCGCGACGTTCCTGCAATCGCAATCGGGCCTCGCGTTCGACTGGGCGACGCCCGGCGCGCTAATCGGACTCGTGTGCGGCACCGTCGCGGCGCTCGTCGCGCTGCCGCTGCGGCGGCGGTTGCGTGCGACGCTCGCCGGGGTCGCGCTGGTCGTCGCACTCGTGTTCGTCAATCTGCTGCCGGTGAACCCGTATTTCGACGCCGTGCTCGCCGACTGGCGGCAGGGACGCTATCTGCATTTCAACGGGCTCGCGCGCTGGCTCGCATGGATATGGCCCTATGCGGCGCTGGTGTGGCTCGCGTTCGCGGTCGAGCGGGCGTGGCTCAAGCGGCGCGCGAGGCGGGCGTGACGTGCTTGCGCGCCGGCCGCCAGGTCCCGACGCTCGCACAGCCCGGTCGCTATAATCGTCCGCACCGCCATTGCACTTCCTTTCAGGCTCGCCTCCCGAACATCATGGATTCCTTCTACAAGCACCACGTTTTCTTCTGTCTGAATCAACGCGACCCCGGCGCCGAGCGTCCGAGCTGCGCGAACTGCAACGCACAGGCGATGCAGGAATACGCGAAACAACGCGTGAAGCAACTCGGCCTCGCCGGGCCCGGCCAGGTGCGCATCAACAAGGCCGGCTGCCTCGATCGCTGCGAACTGGGCCCGACGCTCGTCGTGTATCCCGAGGCGGTCTGGTACACCTATGTCGACGAGAGCGACATCGACGAGATCGTCGAATCGCATCTTGCGAACGGCAAGATCGTCGAGCGTCTGAAGATCGATCAATAGCGCGAACCACAAAACGATCCATCCCGATGAACGTCAACACGAAGAAGTATCTGATCGACGGCCCGGTCGGCAAGATCGAGGTCGCGCTGGACCTGCCCGACGGCGTGCGCGAAAAAGGCGCCGCGCCACGCGGCATCGCGCTCGTCGCGCATCCGCATCCGCTGTTTGGCGGCACGATGGACAACAAGGTCGCGCAGACCCTCGCGCGCACGCTCGTGCAGCTGAACTACGTCACTTACCGGTCGAATTTCCGCGGCGTCGGCCAGACCCAGGGCGAGCACGACGCGGGCGTCGGCGAGCGCGACGATCTGCGCGCGGTGCTCGAGCACATGCGCGCAGATCCGGACTACGGCGATCTGCCGCTCGTATTGGCGGGCTTTTCGTTCGGCACCGTGGTGCTGTCGCACGTCGCGGCGAAGCTGCGCGATGAAGGCCGGGAAATCGAGCGCATCGTGTTCGTCGGTACCGCGGCGAGCCGCTGGGACGTCGCACCCGTGCCCGAAAGCACGCTCGTGATCCACGGCGAAGTCGACGAGACCGTCCCCGTCCAGTCCGTGTTCGACTGGGCGCGGCCGCAGGAACTGCCGGTCGTCGTGATTCCGGGCGCCGAGCACTTTCTGCATCGCAAGCTTCACATCCTGAAGCGGATCATCGTCGACGCCTGGCGCTGAAAACGCGCGACGCGCATTTTGCGGGGGACAGGTGCGCGCAAACGTGTGCAAATCGACGACACGCGCGCGAAGCTGACCAGGTAGCGCGCGTATAATGGGCGCTCTTTTTTTGGGCACAGCGCCGCCCAGCCGGCAGAATCGCGCGCCGCGGAATCATTTCGCGGGAGGGCGCGGCCGGGTGCGCAGCGCTGCGCTCGCGAACCGATTGCGTCGCCATCAGTCCAACGGGCGCCCGCCGTTTTACGGCCAGATGCCCCGCCGACCGGCTCCCCCAACTCCGCGCGCTGTCGCGCAACGAATTTTTCTGCACGAATCGACCCTATGCGTTTCTCCTCCTCTGGCCGCACGGCATTCCCGTCACTCGCTTCTTTCGTTCCCGCTTCGCTCAATCGCGCCATCGCCGTCGGCCTCGTGCTGCCGGCCACGCTCGTCGCCGGCACCGCGTTCGCTCAGGTGCCGCCGCCGGGCGTCAACGCGCGCTCGTGGGTGCTCGTCGACGCGACCAGCAACCAGGTGCTCGCGTCCGCCAATGCCGACGAGCGCGTCGAGCCGGCGTCGCTGACCAAGCTGATGACCGCGTATCTCGTGTTCGAGGCGCTCGACACGAAGAAGATCACGATGGATCAGAGCATCGAGCCGAGCGAAGCCGTGCGGCGCGTGCGCAACGACGAATCGCGCATGTTCATCGAGGCGCTCAAGCCGGTGACCGTGCACGACCTCGTGTACGGCATGATCGTGCAGTCGGGCAACGACGCGGCAATTGCGCTCGCCGAACTGGTGGGCGGCAGCGAGGCGCAGTTCGTCGACATGATGAACAAGGAGGCGCAAAAGCTCGGCATGACGCACACGCATTTCGCCGACGTGAACGGCATGCCCGACCCGCAGCACTACACCACGGCGGGCGATCTCGCGATCCTGTCGGCCCGCCTGATTCGCGACTATCCCGAGTACTACAACATCTTCTCGGTCAAGGAATTCACGTACAACAAGATCAAGCAGCCGAACCGCAACCGTCTGCTGTGGATCGACCCGACCGTCGACGGTCTGAAGACCGGTCACACGCAAGCGGCCGGCTACTGCCTGATCGCGAGCGCGAAGCGTCCGCTGCCGGGCACGACCGACGCGTCGCGCCGTCTCGTCTCGGTGATGATGGGCGAGACCAAGGAGCACGACCGCGTGCAGGACAGCCTGAAGATGCTCAACTACGGCTACACCGCCTACGACACGACGCGTCTGTACAAGGCGAACCAGGTCGTGGCCACGCCGCGCGTCTACAAGGGTTCGCAGGACAGCGTGCAGGTCGGCGTGAAGAGCGACCAGTACATCACGCTGCCGAAGGGCGCCGCCGACAAGGCGAAGCCGCAGATCGAACTCAACGATCCGCTCGTCGCGCCGATCGCCAACGGCCAGCAGATCGGCACCGCCAAGCTCGTCGCCGACGGCAAGGTGCTCGCGCAATTCCCGGTGGTCGCGTTGCAGCCGGTGCAGCAAGCCGGTGTGGTGGGCCGCGTGTGGGATTCGCTGATGCTGATGTTCAACAAGAAAAAGTAAGGGCTACGTCGCAATGACCGTTGTCTCCGAGGTTTCGCCGGACCCGATCGTTCATCTGAACGGCGAACTGGTGCCGTTGTCCGAAGCGCGCGTGCCGGTGCTCGACCGCGGCTTCATTTTCGGCGACGGCATTTACGAAGTGGCGCCGTTGTACGCGCACGCGAGCGGACGGCGCACCGCGTTTCGTCTGAAGCAGCATCTGGCGCGTCTCGCGCGCTCGGTCGCCAAGATCGGCATCGCCAATCCGCTCGACGACGCTGGCTGGCGCGAGCTGATCGGACGCGTGGCCGAGGCCAACGAAACGGACGGCGGCTTGCGTGTCGATCAGGACGCGATCGCATACATCCAGGTCACGCGTGGCGTCGCGAAGCGCGCTCACGCATTTCCGGCCGGCGTGAAGCCGACCGTGTTCGTGATGGTCACCGCGCTGAACCTGCCCGCCGCCGCGCAGCGCGCAAGCGGTGTCCCGTGCGTGAGCGCCGAGGATCGTCGCTGGCTCAATTGCGACATCAAGTCGGTGTCGCTGCTCGGCAACGTGCTGATGGCGCAATACGCGGCCGAAAACGACGCCTTCGAGACGCTGCAGTTCCGCGATGGTTTGCTGACCGAAGGGTCGTCGTCGAACGTGTGGATCGTGAAGGATGGCGTGCTGGCCGCGCCGCCGCGCAGCAACAGGATTCTCGAAGGGATCCGCTATGGGCTCATCGAGGAGCTGACGGCCGAATGCGGTATCCGCTTCGAAGCGCGCGACATCACCGAAGCTGAAGTGCGCGCGGCCGATGAAATCATCGTCAGCTCGGCGACCAAGGAAGTGCTGCCGGTCACGCGGCTCGATGGCGCGCCGGTCGGCGCGGGCCGCCCGGGCGCGGTGTTTGCGCAGCTGTATGCGGCGTATCAGCGAGCCAAGGCGGCTGAAGCCGCCGCGGCGGAAGAAGGAGTAGAGAATGAACCCCGAGAACGACTCACTGTTTGAATTCCCCTGCGATTTCCCGATCAAGATCATGGGCAAATCGCACCCCGAGTTTGCCGCGACGATCGTCGAAGTGGTGCGCGTGTTCGATAGCGAGGTCGATGCGTCGCGCGTCGAGACGCGGCCGTCGAGCAGCGGCACCTACACGGGGCTGACCGTCCACGTGCGGGCAACGAGCCGCGCGCATCTCGACGACATCTATCGCGCGCTGACCGGCCATCCGATGGTCAAGGTCGTGCTGTAACACCGCGCGGTTTTTCACCTTACGGCGCGACGCGCAACGCGTCCGCCGTCACTCCCTGCGCCGCCAGGCGCGCGCTCGCCGCGGGACCCGCCTCGCAGGCGAGATCGAACAGCAGCCTGAAGCGCGCCACCTCGTCGAACAACCAGTCGCGAAACGCCTTGACCCGCGCGGTCCCCAGCGTCTGCGGCAGGCAGACCAAATAGTATTGCCACGGGCTCGGCCCATCCACATCAAAGAGCCGCACGAGCCGGCCCGCCGCGATTTCGTGCATCGCGAGCGAGCGGCGCGTCAGCGCGACCCCCTGGCCGTCGACGGCCGCCTGCAACAGATTCGACGAATCCTGATACAGCACGCCGCGCTTCGGCTCCGGCCAGTCGGTGAGGCCGGCGGCGTCGAACCATGGGCGCCATAGCTCGTCGTCGGAGCGCAGCAGCGGGACTTTGGCGAGATCGGCCGGGGTTTGCGGCAGCTTGCCGCCGTTGAAGTTGGGCGAGCAGGCGGGGAAGAAAATCTCGTCGAGCAGCAGCTCGGCGTGCAGCCCCGGATATTTGCCGAAGCCGAAACGGATCGCGACGTCGACGTCGTCGCGCGCGAAGTCCGTCAGCGCATTGGTGGTCAGCAATTCGAGATCCCACTGCGGATTTGCCTCGATAAAGCTGCCGATGCGCGGCGTCACCCAGCGGGCCGCGAACGACGACAGCATCGATATCACGAGGCGCCGCTCGCGGTCGCCGGCACGGATCGCGCGAGTCGCGTCGGCGAGCTCCATCAACGCGGCGCGCACCTGGGTGGCGTAGCGACGGCCGGTTTCGGTGAGGCGCACGCGCTTGCCGTCGCGCGCGAACAGCGACACGCCGAGCTCGGCCTCGAGCGCGCGGATCTGGTGGCTGACCGCGCCGTGCGTGACGAACAACTCGTCGGCGGCGCGCGAAAAGCTTTCGTGGCGGGCGGCGGCTTCGAACGCCTTGATCGCGTTCAGGGCGGGGAGTTGACGGAGGTCCATCGCAATATTTCTCACATAGACGTGAAAATTGATCGTTTTGCCCAAGTCCTTGCTGCACATAGGATTCTAGTCATGAAACGATTTTTGGCGAGGGCCTCATGCGAGAAATTTCCTCTAGTATTGCATATGAAATCCGCACTGGCGACACGCTGCCGCTGAAGGTCGCGCGCAGCACGAAGTTGCGCGTGCATGGCGGCGCAGTGTGGGTCACGCGCAGCGACGACACGAAGGACTACTGGCTGCAGCCTGGGCAGACGCTGCATCTGCGGCGCGGCGAGCGGCTCTGGCTCAGCGCCGAGGGTGCCACGTTCGCGAAGGTTACGTTCTCGGTGCCGACGCGCTGCGACGAGCGCGCGCTGAACTGGCTCGCTCGCATCGGCGAGCGCTGGATGATGCGTGTGCGCGGCGGCTGGCACACCGTTTGACGGTGGCGCGGCGCAAAAGCCGTGCATGACGCCGGGGCCGGCAGCGTACCGGCCCCGGCTGTGCAGGTTCCCGGTGGCCGCGGGCGCGGTTTCCGAGATTTCGGTAAACTCCCGGAATCATGTGCGCCACCCCGGTCTCTCCGTCTCCGCTACCTGCCATCGAGCCGCTCATGCTGCGCTGGCTCGGCCGCGAACCCTACGAAGCCAGTTTCGACGCGATGCGCGCCTTCACCGACGCCCGCACCGCCGACACCGCCGACGAAATCTGGCTCGTCGAGCATCCACCCGTCTTCACGCTCGGCCAGGCCGGCGATCCGGCGCACCTGCTCACGGCAGACAGCAACATTCCGCTCGTCAAGGTCGACCGCGGCGGGCAGATCACGTATCACGGGCCCGGCCAGGTGGTCGCCTATCTGCTGCTCGACCTGCGTCGGCGCAAGCTGATGGTGCGCGAGCTGGTCACCCGGATCGAGCAGGCCGTGATCGACACCCTCGCGGCGTATAATCTCGCCGGAGAACGCAAGGCGGGCGCCCCCGGCATCTACGTGGCGCCTGGGCCCGACGCCGGGCTCCATGCCGGCGCCAAGATCGCGGCGCTTGGCCTGAAAATCCGCAACGGCTGCAGCTATCACGGCGTGAGTCTGAACGTGAACATGGACCTGCGGCCGTTTCTCGCGATCAATCCATGCGGCTACGCGGGGCTCGAAACAGTCGACATGGCGACGCTCGGCATCGCCGCCGGCTGGGACGACGTGGCCCGTACCCTCGCAGCAAGTCTCACCGCAAACCTCGACGGCAATCCCGCGGCCGTCGCCCAACCGCAGGCCGGTGCGCTCACCGCCTGACTGGATCGAACGAATGACTGACGTAACCGCGAATTCCGCAGCAGCCACCCCCGCGCCCGAAGGCGTGCCGGCCCCCGCCGCCTACGACGCCACCGCGAAGCAGAAAGCGCAAGCCAAGACCGCGCGCATCCCGATCAAGGTCGTTCCGATCGAAAAGCTGAAGAAGCCGGACTGGATCCGCGTGAAGGCGGCCACCGGCAATTCGCGCTTCTACGAGATCAAGCAGATCCTGCGCGAGCACAATCTTCACACGGTGTGTGAAGAGGCGAGCTGCCCGAACATCGGCGAATGTTTCGGCAAGGGCACCGCGACCTTCATGATCATGGGCGACAAGTGCACGCGTCGCTGCCCGTTCTGCGACGTCGGCCACGGCCGTCCCGATCCGCTCGACGCCGACGAACCGGCCAACCTCGCGCGCACCATCGCTGCGCTGAAGTTGAAGTACGTCGTGATCACCAGCGTCGACCGTGATGATCTGCGCGACGGTGGCGCGGCGCACTTCGTCGAATGTATCCGTCAGACGCGCGAGCTGTCGCCGCAAACGCGTATCGAAATCCTGACGCCGGACTTCCGTGGCCGCCTCGACCGCGCGCTCGGCATCCTGAATGCGGCGCCGCCCGACGTGATGAACCACAACCTCGAAACGGTGCCGCGTCTGTACAAGGAAGCGCGCCCGGGGTCGGATTACGCGCATTCGCTGAAGCTGCTGAAGGACTTCAAGGCGCTGCATCCGCACGTCGCGACCAAGTCCGGCCTGATGGTCGGCCTCGGCGAAACCGAAGAGGAAATCCTGCAAGTGATGCGCGATCTGCGCGAGCACGACGTCGACATGCTGACGATCGGCCAGTACCTGCAGCCGTCGGAGCACCATCTGCCGGTCCGCGCTTACGTGCATCCGGACACCTTCAAGATGTACGAGGAAGAGGCGTACAAGATGGGCTTCACGCACGCCGCGGTGGGCGCGATGGTTCGTTCGAGCTATCACGCCGACGTGCAGGCGCATGGAGCCGGCGTGGTCTGACGCGCTGGCGCCTCGCCGCTGTTGCCTCGCTTCACGCCCGCAGAAACGAAAAGCCCGCCGATGTGCGGGCTTTTTTCATAGACCGCTCTTCTATCAGCAAGGAAACGACACGTGGCAACCCCGATGGATCGCGGGACCTCCGCACAATGGCCTTATTCGCGGCTGATCGCGCACCGCTGTGGCGGTACGCTTGCGCCGGAAAACACCTTGGCCGGTTTCGACGCCTGCGTGCGCTACGGCTATCGCATGGTCGAATTCGACGCGAAGCTGTCCGCCGACAACGCGCTGTTCCTGCTGCACGACGACACGCTCGATCGCACGACCAACGGCCACGGGCCGGCGGCCACGCACACATGGCAGCAACTCGCCGCTCTGGATGCCGGCGCGTGGCGCGGCGCGGAGTTCACCGGCACGCGGCTCCCGACGCTGGCCGACGCGGCCGAGCGTTGCGCGCGCGACGGCATCGCGGCGAACATCGAGATCAAGCCGTGTCCGGGCCGCGAAGTCATCACCGGCGCACTGGTCGCCCAGGGCGCGCTCGAGCTTTGGCAAGGGCAGACGCCGCCGCTGGTGTCGTCGTTTTCGTTCGACGCGCTCGCCGCCGCGCGCGATGCCGCGCCGTCGCTGCCGCGCGGCATGCTGTTCGAGCGGGTGCCGGCGGACTGGCTGCGCATCGTGCGCGAACTCGACTGCGTCTCGCTGCACGCGAGTCACCGCTATCTGAGCGAACCGCTGGTCGCGCAGATCCGCGCGGCCGGGCTGCGCGTGCTCGCCTACACGGTGAACGATCCGGCGCGCGCGCGGTTGCTCGAAGAATGGGGCGTCGACATGATCTGCACGGACCGGATCGATCTGTTGACGTGACGTTGCGCTCGCAAGCTCCGCACAAACCCCTGCGGGTTTCCCCGCAAACGCGCGCGCACCGAATTCCGGATTCCCCGACAGCGCTCGTCCGGATTTCCGGAAACCCGGACGGCGCGCGCCGAGCTGTGCCGGGAAACCCATAAAAATCAAGGCTTCCAGTCTGAAATCAAACTGGCATCGACCTTGCGAAATAAAGCGCGTGGCCGCCACGGCCCGACAAAAAAGCAAGGAGACAAAATGTCCGATTTCCCTTCCCGGTATTTCTGAATTCGTCGTCTTTGCAGCGGTCCGCTAACGTGCGCCCGCGCGACGACGTTTCGTTCGCGTGTCGCGCCTCGCGGCGGGTCATCAGCTCATATCCCTCGCAGGAACCATCGTGAAGAAACCTATCCATAAAGTGCTGTACGTCCAGGTGATCGTGGCGATCATCGTCGGCATCGTACTCGGGCATTTCTACCCGAACCTCGCCATCGACATGAAGCCGCTCGGCGATGGCTTCATCAAGCTGATCAAGATGGTGATCGGGCCGATCATCTTCTGCACGGTCGTGACGGGCATCGCCGGCATGGAGGACATGAAGAAGGTCGGACGCGTCGGCGGCAAGGCGCTGTTGTACTTCGAAATCGTCTCGACCTTCGCGCTGGTGCTCGGCCTCGCCGCCACGCACCTGCTGCGACCCGGCGCCGGCTTCAACGTCGATCCGGCCTCGCTCGACGGCCGCGCGGTTGCATCGTATGCCGCGAAGGCGCACGGCCAGTCGACGGTCGACTTCTTCATGCACATCATTCCGGACACGCTGTTGTCGGCGTTCGCGCAGGGTGAGATCCTGCAGATCCTGCTGATCGCGCTGCTGTTCGGCGCCGTGCTCGCGACGGCCGGTGAGAAGGGCAAGCCGGTGACCAACTTCATCGAAGGGCTCTCGCACATCCTGTTCGGCATGGTGCGCATCATCACGAAGCTCGCGCCGATCGGCGCGTTCGGCGCGATGGCCTTTACGATCGGCAAGTACGGCATCGGCTCGCTGCTGCCGATGCTCAAGCTGGTCGGCACGTTCTATCTGACCTCGATCGTGTTCGTGGTGGTCGTGCTCGGCGCGATCGCGCGGGCGGTGGGCTTCAACATCCTGCGTTTCGTCGCATACATCAAGGAAGAGATGCTGATCGTGCTCGGCACGAGCTCGTCCGAAGCCGCGCTGCCGCAGCTGATGCTGAAACTCGAAAAGCTCGGCTGCTCGCGCTCGGTGGTGGGCCTCGTGGTGCCGACCGGCTACTCGTTCAACCTCGACGGCACCAACATCTACATGACGATGGCGGTGCTGTTCATCGCTCAGGCGACCAACACCGACCTCACGTGGGGCCAGCAGCTGACGCTGCTCGCGGTGACGATGCTGACCTCGAAGGGTGCGAGCGGCGTGACCGGCGCGGGCTTCATCACGCTCGCGGCGACGCTGGCCGTGGTGCCGACGATTCCGCTGTCGGGCATGGTGCTGATCCTTGGCATCGACCGGTTCATGAGCGAGTGCCGCGCGCTGACGAACATCGTCGGCAACGGTGTCGCGACGGTCGTCGTGTCGGCCTGGGAAAAGGAGCTCGATCGCAGCAAGCTGAACAAGGTGCTGCGCGGCGAGGTGGCGGTCAAAGAGCCGGCCGGCGTTTGAGTCGCGCCTCGCCAACCCTGTCGTGACCAGCGCGGACGCTTGAGCATGAAACCGGCGTCCGCGCGGCCTTTCGAGGCGTCTGGCGGCGACACCGCCGGCAAAAGTCGCGGCCCAGCCCGCGACGCGTCTGGCGGCGACGCCTTGCCGCCCTATGCCACAATGTCCGATGCACATCGATCGGACTTTGCCAACGTGACCCGCCGCCTGCTGATTCTCTTTGCGCTCGCGGCCGGGCTCGCGGCGGCATGCTGGCTCACCTACAGCCTTGCGTGGAAAAGCGGTGTCGACACGCTGCGGCGCAACGCCGCCGTGCGCGCCGAGCGCACCGCGAGCGCGCTCAAGAGCACGCTCGAACGCTACGAATCGCTGCCGTATCTGCTCGCCGAGCATCCGATCGTGCAGGACGTGCTGATCGATCCGAATCTCGCCAACGTCAAGCGCGCGAATCTCTATCTCGACGACCTGAACCGCCACGCGCGCGCGACGGTCACCTACATCATTTCGCTCGACGGCTACTGCATCGCCGCCAGCAACTGGCGCGGGCCGGGCAGCTTCGTCGGCGCGGGCTATCTGTTCCGGCCGTATTTCGTCGATGCAATGAAAGGCGGCGTCGGCCGCTTCTTCGGCATCGGCACGATTTCGCAGGCGCCCGGCTACTACATCTCGCAGCCGGTGCGGCGCGACGGCAAGATCGTCGGTGTGGCGGTCGTCAAGCTCGATCTCGAATGGTTTCAGGGCGTGGACGCGTCCGAGCCGCTCGTCGTCACCGACGATCATGGCGTGATCTTCCTGTCGTCGGTGCCGGCGTGGAAGTACCACACGATTCGGCCGCTGCCCGGCCAGATCGCCGATTCGATCTACCTGGCTCGCCAGTACGCGCAGCAGCCGATCGAGCCGCTACCGGTGACGGTCGAGCGCATGCTCGAAGGCAATGCGCAGATCCTGCGCATCGGCGGCGGGCGCTCCGCGCCGCGCTTCCTCGCGTCGCGTCACGCCATGGGCGAGCCGGACTGGCATCTGATCACGATGTCGCCGGTCGATCCGGTCGATGCCGACGCGCGCAAGGCGACCATCGTCACCGGCTTCGGCTATGTGTCGCTGGTGCTGCTCGCGTTCTACTGGCGCATGCGGCGCGCGCGTGTGCGCGAAATGATGCGCAGCCGCGCGCTGCTGCAGAAGGCCTATGCCGAGCTGAACCAGCGCGTCGCCGAGCGCACCGCCGATCTGTCCGAGGCGAACGAGCAGTTGCACAAGGAAGTCGCCGAGCGTACACGCGCCGAGCAGGAACTGCGCGCCGCGCAAGACGAACTGATCCAGGCAAGCAAGCTGGCCGCGCTCGGTCAGATGGCGGCCGGCATCACGCACGAGCTGAACCAGCCGCTCGCCGCGCTGCGCAGTTTTTCCGATAACACGCGCGTGCTGCTCGAACGCGGCGATCAGGCATCGGCGCGCGAGAATCTCGAAGCGATCGCGGCGCTCACCGAGCGCATGGGCAAGATCACGAACCAGCTGAAGCTGTTCGTCGGCCGCGCGCGACCGCGCAGCGCGCGCGCGTCGATCGTGCGGGCCCTGCGCAACGTCGTCGCGTTGCTGCAAAAGCGTCTGCAGGGCGTCGAACTCGAGTTCGTGCTGATCGATACCGCGGCCGACACCGACACCGACACCGACGCCGCCGCTGCGGCAGGCGGCGCGCGCACGCCGCTGAATCTCGCCGACGATCATCCGGAGCTGGTCGCGAATTGCGACGATCTGCGGCTCGAACAGGTGCTGATCAACCTGCTCGGCAACGCGCTCGACGCAACCGCCGGCATGAACCCGCCGCATATCACGGTCGAGGTGGAGGCCGGCGTCGCGACCCTGTCGATCGCGGTCGGCGACAACGGCCCCGGCATTCCCGACGACGTGTTGCCGCACCTGTTCGAACCGTTTTTCACGACGAAGGAAATGGGCCAGGGGCTCGGCCTTGGCCTCGCGATTTCATCGTCGATCGCGCGCGATTGCGGCGGCTCGCTCGTCGCGCGCAACGCGCCGCACGGTGGCGCATCATTCGTGTTGACGCTGCGTCGCGCGCGTGTGCAGACCAGCCCCTCGCACGATTCGCTGACCGCGGGCTCCTGATTTCACCCCGAAGCATCACCCGGAACACGCAATGAACGACGGCCTGCAAGTGCTGTATATCGAAGACGACGAACTGGTGCGCCGCGCGAGCGTGCAGAGCCTGCAACTGGCGGGCTTCGACGTGGTCGGCCATGCGTCGGTCGAGGCCGCGGCGAAGCTGATCAGCGCGGACTTCTCCGGCGTGATCGTCAGCGATATCCGGCTGCCCGGCGCGAGCGGTCTCGACCTGCTCGCGCAGTGCCACGAGCGCGCGCCCGACGTGCCGGTGATTCTGGTCACCGGCCACGGCGAGATCTCGATGGCCGTGCAGGCGATGCGCGATGGCGCCTACGACTTCATCGAAAAGCCGTTCGCGTCCGAGCGGCTGATCGAAACCGTGCGGCGCGCGCTGGAGCGCCGCAAGCTCGTGCTCGAAAACCTCGCGCTGCGCCGTGAGCTGGCCGGGCAGAACGCGGTCGCGCCGCGCATCATCGGCCGCAGTCCGGCGATCGAGCAGGTGCGGCGGCTGATCGCCAACGTCGCGCCGACCGATGCGTCCGTCCTGATCAACGGTGATACCGGCGCGGGCAAGGAGCTGATCGCGCGCAGCCTGCACGAGCTGTCGCCGCGGCGTGACAAGCCGTTCATCGCGGTGAACTGCGGCGCGCTGCCCGAGCCGATGTTCGAATCGGAGATGTTCGGCTACGAGCCGGGCGCGTTCACCGGCGCGGCCAAACGGCGGATCGGCAAGCTCGAACATGCGTCGGGCGGCACGCTGTTTCTCGACGAGATCGAGAGCATGCCGCTCGCGCTGCAGGTCAAGCTGCTGCGCGTGCTGCAGGACGGCGTGCTGGAACGGCTCGGCTCGAATCAGCCGATTCGCGTCAATTGTCGCGTGGTCGCGGCTGCAAAAGGCGACATGGCCGAGCACGTCGCGGATGGCTCGTTCCGGCGCGATCTGCTGTACCGGCTCAACGTGGTGACGATCGCGCTGCCGCCTTTGAGCGAGCGTCGCGAGGACATCGTGCCGCTGTTCGAGCATTTCCTGCTCGATGCTGCCGTCCGTTATCAGCGGCCGGCGCCGATGCTCACCGATCGCCAACGTGCGAGTCTGATGCAGCGAGACTGGCCGGGCAACGTGCGCGAGCTGCGTAATGCCGCCGACCGCTTCGTGCTCGGCATCGCCGACGAACCGGTGCTGTCGTTCGGCGAAGACGGCGGGGCCACCCATCCGCTGAAGGAGCGTGTCGAGCAGTTCGAGCGCGCGATGATCGCCGAGGCGTTGGAGCAGGCGGGCGGCGTGGTCGCGGTCGCGGCGGACCGGCTGCAGCTCGGCAAGGCGACGCTCTACGAGAAGATCAAGCGATATGGCCTTGCGGCCAAAGGGGAAGGGGAGCGGTGAGGAGGCGGACGCCGGCGGCGGGAGGTTGCGCCGGCGTGTGGGGATCTGCTTGCGCCGGCTTAAGCCGCGCCAGCCTTCAGCGCTTTCGCGAGCAACTGGTCGAGTTCCGCGAACTGCGGCTCGCCGACATAGCGCTTCAGGATCTTGCCGTCTTTATCGACGACGAAGGTGGTCGGCGTGAGCTGCACGTTGCCGAACTGCTTGGCGGCCGAGCCGTCGTCCATCGCGACCTTGAACGGCAGCTGACGCGTTTGCGTGTAATTGGTCACGTACATCGGCGCGTCGTAGTTCATTGCCACCGCGACGAATTCGAGGCCCTGGCCCTTGAAGCGGTTATAGGTCTCGACCATCTGCGGCATTTCCTTCATGCAGGTGTCGCAACTCGTTGCCCAGAAGTTGACCAGATAAACCTTGCCTTTGAGGTCCGCTGTCGTCAGCTTCTGTCCCGATAGCAGCGTGAAGGTCGCATCGGGTACGCGCTGCTGGCCGGCAAACGCGAAGTAACCGGCGACGGCGAGCGCAATGGCCATGGCCACCGCAATCAGATAGCGAAGCGGGTTCGTGCGCCGGACGGCGGTCGGTGAATTGGAACTCATGGACGGAACCTCGTGAGTCGCGCGCGGCGCGGAACAATGGGGCGGTGTGGTGGCCCGCGGGCCGGTACTGAACAACTCTTCTATTCTAGCTCCAATGGGTTCGGCTGCGCCGAAATGGCGGGACGACTGCGCTCCGCGCGTCGGCCCGGCAGTCGATCAGCGGATAATGGCGCTTTACGCTCCGAGAAGCCCGATCTTCCGTCCCATGCTCCGAACCGTTCTTCGCGTCTGCTCTTTAGTTGCCCGCGTTTCTTGCCGTTTTCCGTTGCTCAGCCGATTGTCCGCCCGCCGTGCGGGCGTCTTCCAACCGGCGGGCCTATTTCTCCGCGCATTCACGCGATCCGGTCACGCTCGAACCGTGATCGGCGCGGCGACGGCCGCGTTGGCGCTCGGCGTCGCGCTCAGCGCCTGCTCACCGACCTTCGACTGGCGCACCGTGATGAACAACGACAAGGGCTACACGGTCGACTTCCCAGCCAAGCCGGACAACGATCAGCGCGCGGTGCAGATCGGCGGCACACCGATGCAGATGGCAATGCAGACCGCCGAAGCGGGCGATGCAGTCTTTGCGGTCGGCACCGTGATGCTGCCCGACGACAGCGACGCGACCCAGCGTGCCGCACTCGATTTCCTGCGCGCGGGACTGGCGCGCAATGTCGGCGCGACGCCCGATGCTCACCCAGCGCAAATCCCGCTGGCGGCGGGCGGCAAGATACCGGGGCTGGAAATGATGGTGAGCGGCGCGGCGGGCGCCAAACACGAGACGCGCACGGTGTATGCGCGGCTCGTCGCGCGCGGCCGGCACGTGTACCAGGCTGCGATCATCGCCGATCAACCGCTGCCGCAAGACCAGGTCGACCAGTTTTTTTCGTCGTTCCAGCTGTACTGAATGCGGTATTTTTGGCCGGTCGGGCGCACCTCTGAGTGCCGAACGCAGTGAAAGTTCCTTCGCAGGTTTGTACGCTAATTGCCGGTTTACGTTGAGATTTTTGAGTTACGCGCACAGCCTGTGGATAACTCTGTTGAGAAGTCGGCCTCAATGGCCGCAAAAGCCCATCAGGCGGGCCTTTCGGCAAAATCCACAGGCGTAGGGAATTTAAAAAAATACAGTGAAATCAATGGCTTGGCGAGATGCTCGTCTGCGCGCTTTTGAGTTGTATCCAAATCTAACAGGATCGCGCATGTGTGAATAAGTCAAGTCTTGACAGTCGTTTTTTCTCCTCATAACGAGCCAAAAGCGCGGCGGTATTGGATTGCCTCGGCGACCTGCGCGGCGCTCGGCATCGCCGCGCCAGCCAGGTCCGCGACGGTGCGCGCGACCTTCAACACCCGGTAGTACGCCCGCGCCGACCAGCCAAAGCGCTCGCCGGCTTCGCGCAGCAGCGCCTCGCCCGCTGCGTCCGGGCGGCATACATCGTCCACTTCGCGTCCGTCCAGCTCGCGGTTGGTTTTGCCTTGCCGGGCCAGTTGCCGCTCGCGCGCAGCGCTCACGCGCTGTGCGATCGCCACGCTTGCTTCGCCGGTGGTGGCGGCGCGTGCCGCGAGTTCGGTGGCGGTCAGTGCTGGAATTTCGAGCTGGATGTCGATGCGGTCGAGCAGCGGTCCCGACAATTTCCGCAAATAGCGCGCCGCAACTTCAGGCGTACAGCGGCAGCGCCCGCCCGGATCGCCGCGCCAGCCGCACGGGCACGGGTTCATTGCGGCGATCAGTTGGCAGGCGGCGGGGAAATCCGCTTGCCAGGCGGCGCGCGAGATCGTGATGCGGCCAGCTTCGAGCGGCTCGCGCAGCGTTTCGAGCACCACGCGATCGAATTCGGGAAGCTCGTCCAGAAAGAGCACGCCCAGATGCGCGAGCGTGATCTCGCCAGGTTGCGGCGGATTGCGTCCGCCGACCAGCGCCGCCGCGCTCGACGAATGGTGCGGCGCGCGAAACGGCCGCTGGCGCCACTGCGACGGCTTGAAGCCGATGCGGCTCGCGGACAGTAGCGCGGCGGAGGCGAGCGCTTCGTCGTCGGTCATGGGCGGCAGCAAGCTGGGCAGGCGTGCCGCGAGCATCGACTTGCCGGCGCCGGGCGGTCCGATCAGCAGCACGTGATGGCCGCCGGCCGCCGCGACTTCAAGGGCGCGCCGAGCGGCGCGCTGGCCAATCACGTCGGCCATGTCCGGCGCCGGGGCAGCCGCGTGCTCGTTGAGCTCGGGCGCGGCGACAGGACTAAGACGCGCGTCCGGCGAGCCTGCGAGATGCGCGCATAGCGACGGCAGATCGGCGGCGCCGAACACGTCGACGCCGGGCACGAGCGCCGCTTCCGCCGCGCTCGCGGCCGGCAGGTAAAGCTGTGGGGTATGGAAGGCCGGTGCGGCTAGTTGATCGAGGAGGGCGGGCAACGCAGAACGCGCTTCAGATGAAGCGTCGGCGTCGCCGGCGTTCGCCAGAGCGCCGCGCGCGGTGCCGCAGGCCATCGCGAACGCGCCGCGCATCGGCCGCAGCGCGCCGGTCAGCGACAGCTCGCCGGCAAACTCGCGATGGAGCAGCGATTCGGCGGGAATCTGCCCGCTGGCGGCGAGGATGCCGAGCGCGATCGGCAGATCGAAACGACCGGACTCTTTCGGTAGATCGGCGGGCGCGAGGTTGACGGTGATGCGGCGGACTGGAAAATCGAAACCGCAGTTCTGCAGCGCCGCGCGCACGCGTTCACGGCTCTCGCGCACTTCCAGGTCGGGCAGGCCGACGATCGAAAAGGACGGCAGCCCATTGGCGAGGTGAACCTCGACGGTCACTTCGGGCGCACGGCCAGCGGCCGGCGCGCGGCTGCGCACCACGGCAAGCGACATATTCTCTCCCGTCGGACGGCGCGCTCACATCGCGCGCAAATCCCCTAAAACGCTGATGACGTCACGGCCCGCTTGCCTGTGATGGGCGGCACTGCGCAGCGCGAAGGCTGCGAGCAGCGCTTACGGCGTCTGCGTGAGCGGCAATTTCTGCTCGAGCTCGGCGACGCGGCGCTCGAGTTCTTCGAGGCGCGCGCGCGTACGCACGAGCACCTGGGTCTGCGTATCGAATTCCTCGCGCGTGACCAGATCGAGCTTCGAGAAGCCCTGCGACAGCATTGCCTTGACGTTGCGTTCGACATCCTTGGCCGGCGAATTCTTGAACAGATCGCTGACGCGAGCCTGGAAGTCGTTAAAAACGTCGTTCGGTTGTTTCATCGTGTTCCCCTTGGTGCACAAAAAAAGTGCATGTTTCATTGCGCCCGTGCCCCGTTACGGCGAACGAGCGATCCTGGTGCGCGCGACGTATTGGTTGCCGCGGCCGCGTGAGCGTGTTTGGTGCGCGCCCTCGCGTTCAGAACGTTCGAACACTCTAGCAACGATCCCCCCGCCGCGCCACCGCCCGCCGTGCCGCTGGCCGTTCGGACAAGGCCGCTCGGGCGCGCTGCGCCACGCGCGCGAGGCGCGCTCCGACACAACATGGCATAGGAGTTGCTGTTACTGCCCCGCGCGCGCACTGCCAGGGCGCTTTTCCCGGTAGCGCAGGAGACCGCCGTCACGGATACGCCACGGGGCATAACGGATCAGCAACAACTAGCGAGGATTTCATGAAACTCATTACCGCAATCATCAAGCCGTTCAAGCTGGATGAAGCGCGCGAAGCCCTGTCGGCGATCGGCGTGTCGGGCATCACGGTGACCGAAGTCAAAGGCTTCGGACGGCAGAAGGGCCACACCGAGCTGTATCGGGGCGCCGAATACGTCGTCGACTTTCTGCCGAAGGTGAAGATCGAAGCGGCGGTATCCGACGACATCGTCGATCAGGCGATCGAGGCGCTCGAGCGCGCCGCGCGTACCGGCAAGATCGGCGACGGCAAGATCTTCGTCACGCCGATCGAGCAGGTGGTTCGGATCCGCACCGGCGAGACCGGCGCGGACGCACTGTAAAAGACCAGAACATAGCGACACGGATAGCGACAAGAGGAAAACCAAGATGCGCAAACTAATGATGTCCCTGCTGATGGCCGGCTCGCTGCTCGCGGGCGGTGTCGGCACCGCCCTCGCGGACGATGCGTCCGCTCCCGCAGCCGCCTCCGCTCCCGATACGACGGCGAGCGCGCCCGCACCGGACGCCTCCGCCGCAGCCGCTGCCCCGGCGGCCTCGGCTCCCGCCGCCGATGCGTCCGCCGCGCCGGCCGCAAGCGCACCGGCCGCCGCCGATGCATCGGCCGCCGCCGCGGCCGCGCCGGCCACCCCGACCGCACCGTTCTCGGTCGATTCATCGAAGATCAACTCCGGCGACACCGCGTGGATGCTGACCTCCACCGCGCTCGTGCTGTTCATGACGATCCCGGGTCTCGCGCTGTTCTACGGCGGCATGGTCCGCAAGAAGAACGTGCTCGCGACGCTGATGCAAAGCTTCGCGATCACCTGTGTCGTGACGATCGTCTGGACCGTGGTGGGCTACAGCCTCGCGTTCACGCCTGGCAGCTCGTTCATCGGCGGCTTCTCGCGCGTGTTCATGACGGGCATGAACTACATCAAGGGCGACAAGGCCACGACGCTGACCGTCAGCCACCTCGCGCCGACGATCCCCGAGACGGTCTACTTCGTCTACCAGATGACCTTCGCGATCATCACGCCGGCGCTGATCACCGGTGCGTTCGCGGACCGCATGAAGTTCTCGGCGATGCTGGTGTTCATGACGCTGTGGTCGATCATCGTCTACTCGCCGATCGCGCACATGGTGTGGGAGCCGAGCGGCTGGCTGGCTAGCGCGGGCATCCTCGACTTCGCGGGCGGCACGGTGGTGCACATCAACGCCGGTATCGCGGGCCTGGTCTGCTGTCTGGTGCTCGGCAAGCGCGTCGGCTATGGCAAGGAAGCGATGGCGCCGCACAACCTGACGCTCACGCTGATCGGTGGCGCGATGCTGTGGGTCGGCTGGTTCGGCTTCAACGCGGGTTCGGCCGTGGCAGCGGATGGCCGTGCCGGCTTCGCGATGTTCGCGACGCAGGTGGCGACCGCCGCGGCGGCGCTCGCGTGGATGTTCGCCGAATGGGCAGCCAAGGGTAAGCCGTCGGTGCTCGGTATCGTGTCGGGCGCGGTCGCGGGTCTGGTGGCGATTACGCCGGCGTCGGGCTTCGTCGGCACGCTCGGGGCGCTCGTGATCGGTATCGTCGCGGGTGTGGTCTGCTTCTGGGCGGCCACGTGGCTCAAGCACAAGTTCGGGTACGACGATTCGCTCGACGCGTTCGGCGTGCACTGCATCGGCGGGATCATCGGTGCGCTGCTGACCGGCGTGTTCGCGGTCAAGGACATCGGCGGCTCGGACGGCAGCGTGATCCTGCAGGCGAAGGGCGTGCTGACGACGCTGATCTACAGCGGCGTGGTGAGCTTCGTGCTGCTGAAGATCATCGACCTGGTGATGGGCATCCGCGTGACCGAAGAGCAGGAGCGCGAAGGCCTCGACGTGAGCCTGCACGGCGAGAAAGTCGAATAACGGGGAACCTGCCCCGGTTCGGCCCGCGCTCGCGGGCTCGTCAGTAAGAAAAAATGGTTAAGCAAGCGCAGCAATTTCGCCCGCCTTCATGGCGGGCTTTTTTCTTGCTGATCGGGTTGCGAACGGTGATTTTCCGCGCCTATCATCGAGATAGGGAGAATGCATTCGAGTCTGCTTGCGAATGGAGAAACCGTCCCCAAATGGACAAAGCATTTGCTCTACAATCTTTTTTCTCCAGTCTGCGAGTGATCAATGGTTCCGCACCTAGTTACGGCGTTAAACGGCCCGCTGCTCGACCTCGAGCGGAAGATCCTCGACGCCACGCCCGCTATCGAACGCTGGTTCCGGCTCGAATGGCAGGAGCACACGCCACCGTTCTACTGTTCCGTCGATCTGCGTAACGCGGGTTTCAAGCTCGCGCCGGTCGACACCAATCTGTTTCCCGGCGCGTTCAACAATCTGCCGCAGGAAGTGCTGCCGCTCGCGGTGCAGGCCGCGATGGCCTCGATCGAAAAGATCTGCCCGGACGCGAAGAATCTGCTCGTCATTCCCGAGCGTCACACCCGCAATGCGTTCTACCTCGAAAATGTCGCCCGGCTTGCGTCGATCATGCGCCAGGCGGGTCTGAACGTACGCTTCGGCACGCTCGACGAAACCATCAACGGCCCGGTCACGATTGCGCTGTCGGACGGCCAGAAGCTGGTGCTCGAACCGCTCGAGCGCTCGCAGCGGCGCCTTGGTCTGAAGAACTTCGACCCGTGCTCGATCCTGCTGAACAACGATCTGTCCGGCGGTATTCCGCCCGTGCTCGAAAACCTGCACGAGCAGTACCTGCTGCCGCCGCTGCATGCGGGCTGGGCGGTGCGTCGCAAGTCGACGCATTTCTCGTGCTATGACGACGTCGCGAAGAAGTTCGCGAAGATGGTCGAGATCGATCCGTGGATGATCAATCCGTATTTCGCGCACGTCGAGGGCGTCGACTTCCAGCAGCGCACCGGCGAGGAAGCCCTTGCCGATGCGATCGACGGCGTGCTGAAGAAGATCGCGCGCAAGTATCGCGAGTACGGCATCTCCGAAAAACCGTATGTCGTGATCAAGTCCGATGCGGGCACCTACGGCATGGGCGTGATGACCGTGCACGACGCGTCGGAAGTCGCCGCGCTGACGAAGCGCGAACGCACGCGCATGGCCGCGACCAAAGACGGGCTCGAAGTGCACGACGTGATCGTGCAGGAAGGCGTCTACACGTTCGAGCGCATCGGCGAGGAAGTCGCCGAGCCGGTCGTCTACATGATCGACCGCTATGTGGTGGGCGGCTTCTATCGCGTGCACGGCAGCCGCGAGCGCGACCAGAACCTGAACGCGCCGGGCATGCACTTCGTGCCGCTCGGCTTCGAACACACGGCGCTGCCCGATGCGCACGCGAAGCCCGGCGCGGCGCCGCCGAACCGCTTCTATATGTATGGCGTCGTGGCGCGGCTCGGCTTGCTGGCCGCATCGGTCGAACTCGAAAAGACCGATCCTGAAGCGATCCAGGTCTAAGCCGCCTCGCGCGGCAGGATGGCGGCATGCGTGCCGCCATCGCCGTCTTCAAAGACTATATTGACTTGACGAACAATGTCACGCCCCTCAGGGCGCACCGGGACTTTCATGGACATTCTTTTCATCGCCGATCCGCTCAGCCATTTCAAGATCTACAAAGACACCACCTACGCGATGATGGCCGAAGCGGCGCGGCGCGGTCACACGGTGTACACCTGCGAGCCGAAGCATCTGGCGTGGACGGGCGGCGATGTCGAGGCGAACGTGCAGCGCATTGCGATCGTCGGCGATACCACGGATCTGCATCGTGATGTCTGGTTTGCCGCCGATGCCGCCACGCCGCGCGCGCTCGCGAGCTTCGGCGCGGTCGTGATGCGCAAGGACCCGCCGTTCGACATGGAATACGTGACGTCGACCTGGCTGCTCGAACTGGCCGAGCGTGGCGGCGCACGCATCTTCAACAAACCGCAGGCGATCCGCGATCATTCGGAGAAGCTCGCAATCGGCGAGTTCGCGCAGTTCGTCGCGCCGACGCTGGTCACTCGCGACCCGGCGCGTCTGCGCGCGTTCCACGAACAGCACGGCGACGTGATCCTGAAGCCGCTCGACGGCATGGGCGGCATGGGCGTATTCCGCGTGAAGGTGGACGGCATGAACCTCGGCTCGATCGTCGAAATGCTGAGCCACGACGGCGCGCGCTCGGTGATGGCGCAGAAATTCATCCCCGAGATCAAGGAAGGTGACAAGCGCATCCTGCTGATCGGCGGCGAAGCGGTGCCGTACTCGCTCGCGCGCATTCCTCAGGGTAATGAGGTGCGCGGCAATCTGGCGGCCGGCGGACTGGGCGTCGCGCGGCCGCTCAGCGAGCAGGATCGCAAGATCGCCGATACGCTCGCGCCGGTGCTGGCGGCGCGCGGCCTGCTGCTGGTCGGACTCGATGCGATCGGCGACTGGCTCACCGAAGTCAACGTCACGAGCCCGACGTGTTTCCGCGAGATCATGGACCAGACCGGCTTCGACGTCGCCGCGATGTTCGTCGACGCGCTGGAGCGCGCGGTCGGCTGACGCGTGGCGCTCGCGTGGCGCGCCGACGCAGCGGCCTTGATTGCCCGGCTGCACCCCCAATCTGTGTAGTAAATCCGCATCAGGCGTGGCGTCGGAATTGGCGCGAAAATGAGGCTGCTACAATGCCCGCTCGCCCGACGATGCATTCCCGCCCTCGCGACCCACGGCCGGTCCGCGGCGATGGCGAACCGGGCTCGAGTCCCGGTCCACGGTTTGGGGCCGTTCTTTTGCAGTAAGGCTGACATGGCAGGCATTCTGATCATTGCGCACGCTCCATTCGCCACCGCGTTGCGCGATTGCATTTCCCACATCTATGGCGGTTTGCCGGCGCGTATCGGCGTGATCGACGTGTCGCCGGATTGCGATCCTGCGCAGGTCGTCGCGTTCGCGAATTCGGAAGTCGTGCGGCTGAAGGAAGAGAACGGCGCGCTCGTGCTGACCGACATGTTCGGCGCGACGCCGGCCAACATCGCGGGCCGGCTCGCCACCGTGCCGGACGTGCGTGTGCTGTGCGGCGTCAATCTGCCGATGCTGGTGCGCGCGGTCTGCTATCGCGCGACGCCGCTCGACACGCTCGTCGACAAGGCGCTCGCCGGCGCGACCAAGGGCGTGCACGCGATCGGACCGGCGATGCCGACACCGGTCACGCCGCCAGTGTGCGCTGCCGAGTGCCTGCCGGCGCTGCCGCCTGACGCGGCGGCCGCCGACTGTGTTCCCGCTTTGCCGGCCGATGCCGATCTGACGCAAAAGACGGACGCGACCGGCCTGTAAGCCGGGCTGGTTCGCAGGCAAGCTTCGACGGATTCAAGCGGTTTCACAACGATGCCGATCGCATTGAAGCCGCTTTGCAGTAACACTTTTCACCATTTCATTCACCCGCGCTTCGGACCATCACATGCTGCAACAGGAAACGACAATTGTGAACAAGCTGGGGCTGCACGCGCGCGCGTCGGCCAAGTTGACGCAACTCGCGGGCAACTACCAGGCGGAAATCTGGATGAGCCGCAATGGCCGTCGTATCAACGCGAAGAGCATCATGGGCGTGATGATGCTGGCCGCGGGCATCGGCAGTACCGTGCTGATCGAAACGGAAGGCACCGACGAACAGGACGCGATGGACGCGCTCTTGAAACTGATCGCCGATAAATTTGGCGAAGGTCAATAAAGCCGCGCGCTTTGCGTTCGACAAACCCGAAAATGCCGCGGCTCAGTCCGCGGTTTTTTTATCGCCGCCGACATCTGAATATCAGAAGAGGCGCGCCGTTAATCGAGATTAAAGGGATCTAGAAGCGGCGCGAAAGCCATCGGGAAGAGTGCGTAAGACGACATGCGTTTTCAATGTTTAAACCATATGTTTTGCGCGACGTGTATAAAGCGAAGCTTCGCCGGGTACGAGGGCACCTCATTGCGATAATCCGTGCTGCGCTGCACACACCGCCGACACACTTCAAAAAGGCGCGGAATTTATAATGCCCAGTACAGTCTGAGAGCATTGCAGCGGTTTGCCGCGGCATTACACAACTAGAGGAGGTGCGCGTGTCATTCACGCTGCATGGAATTCCCGTGTCACGCGGTATCGCCATCGGGCGGGCCTATCTGATCGCCCCGGCAGCACTCGACGTAGACCACTATCTGATCGAACCGCCCCAGATCGAAGGGGAGGTCGGGCGTTTTCGCGCGGCTCAGCAACGCGTGCATGAAGAACTCAACGTATTGCGCGCCGATCTTGCCGCGGATGCCCCGAGCGAAATGGGCGCGTTCATCGACGTTCACACGATGATCCTGAACGACGTCATGCTCGTTCAGGAAACCATCGACCTGATCCGCACGCGCCGCTACAACGTGGAATGGGCGCTGACCGAGCAGCTCGAAAGACTGTCGCGCCATTTCGACACTATCGAAGACGAATACCTGCGCGAGCGCAAGGCCGATATCGAGCAGGTCGTCGAGCGCGTGCTGAAGGCGCTCGCGGGCGCGCCGGGCATCGTCGGCAACGTGCATGGCGCTTGCGACGAGATGATCGTGGTCGCGCACGACATCGCGCCGGCCGACATGATGCAGTTCAAGACGCAGACGTTCCAGGGCTTCGTCACCGATCTGGGCGGACGCACGTCGCATACCGCGATCGTCGCGCGCAGCCTCGGCATTCCGGCCGCGGTCGGCGTGCAGCATGCGAGCGCGCTGATCCGCCAGGATGATCTGATCATCGTCGATGGCGACCACGGCATCGTGATCGTCGATCCCGCGCCGATCGTGCTCGAGGAATACTCGTACCGGCAAAGCGAGAAGGAGCTCGAGCAGCGCAAGCTGCAACGGCTCAAGTTCTCGCCGACGCAAACGCTGTGCGGCACGCGCATCGAACTGTGCGCGAACATCGAGTTGCCGGACGACGCGCGCGCGGCGGTCGAAGCGGGCGCGACCGGCGTGGGTCTGTTCCGCACCGAGTTTCTGTTCATGAATCACAAGCACCGGATGCCCGAAGAGGAGGCGCAGTTCAGCGCGTATCGTCGCGCGGTCGAACTGATGAACGGCTTGCCGGTCACGATCCGCACGATCGACGTCGGCGCCGACAAGCCGCTCGATTCGATGGGCGGCGACGGCTACGAGACCGCCGCGAATCCGGCGCTCGGTTTGCGCGCGATTCGCTGGAGCCTGTCCGAGCCGCAGATGTTCCTCACGCAGTTGCGCGCGATCCTGCGCGCGTCGGCGTTCGGCAGGGTGAAGATCCTGATCCCGATGCTCGCGCACGCGCAGGAAATCGACCAGACGCTCGATCTGATCCGCGAAGCGAAGCGTCAACTCGACGACGCGGGTATCGCTTACGATCCGAACGTGCAGGTGGGCGCGATGATCGAGATCCCGGCCGCCGCGATCGCGTTGCCGCTGTTTCTGAAGCGGCTCGATTTCCTGTCGATCGGCACCAACGATCTGATTCAGTACACGCTCGCGATCGATCGCGCGGACAACGCGGTCGCGCATCTGTACGACCCGCTGCATCCGGCCGTGCTGCATCTGATCGCGTTCACGCTGCGCGAGGCGAAACGCGCGGGCGTGCCCGTGTCGGTGTGCGGTGAGATGGCGGGCGATCCGGCGTTGACGCGTCTGCTGCTCGGCATGGGCCTGACCGAGTTTTCGATGCATCCGAGCCAACTCCTCGAGGTCAAGCAGGAAGTGCTGCGCTCGCATCTGAAGACGCTCGAAAAGCCCGTTGCCGACGTGCTGGCTTCGTTCGAGCCGGAGGAGGTGCAGGCGGCGCTCAAGCGGGTCGCGCTGGTTTGAATCTGACGCGCATCGTCTTGCCTCGTTGAACGAAAAAACGCCGCACATGTGCGGCGTTCTGCTATTTCGGCGTCACGCGAACGGGCAGTGCAGAACCGCCTCAAGACCCGTGCGCGTGGCCGCACACCGGACAATCCGGCTGACGTCCGATGCGCATCGTGTTCCATTCCATCCGCAGCGAATCGAGCATCGTCAGGCGGCCCACGAGCGGCGTGCCGATTGCGCCGATCACCTTCAGCGCTTCGGCAGCCTGCATCGAACCGATGATGCCGACCGTCGGCGCGAACACGCCCATCGTCGAGCATGCGACTTCTTCGAACGGCTGGTCTTCGGGAAACACGCACGCGTAGCACGGCGACGCGTCATCGCGGAAATCGAAAGTGCTGATCTGGCCGTCGAAGCGCAGCGCCGCGCCCGACACGAGCGGCACGCGATGCTTGACGCACGCGCGGTTGATCGCGTGACGCGTCGCGAAGTTGTCGGTGCAATCGAGCACGACACTCGCGTGCGGCACCTCGCGTTCGAGCCACGCATCGTCGACGCGCTCGGCCACCGCGTTGACGACGACCTCGGGATTGATCCGCGCGAGCATGTCGCGCGCGGACTCGACCTTCCTACGTCCAACCGACGCGCTCACGTGCAGGATCTGTCGTTGTAGATTAGTCAGGTCGACGGTATCGGCATCGACGAGCGTCAGACGGCCGACGCCCGCCGCCGCGAGATACAGCGCGGCTGGCGAACCGAGTCCGCCCGCGCCGACGATGATCGCGTGGGCGTCGATAAAACGCTGCTGCGCCTCGATGCCGATTTCATCGACGAGGATGTGGCGGGAGTAGCGAAGGAGTTGATCGTCATTCATGGCGGGGCGCGTGGGGTGTGTCGCTATGTCGCTGTGTCGCGCAAGGAGAGGCAGGCCGAGGGGCCGCGGCGCGCATTCGTGGCTGTTATTTTAATCGCGCGGGGAGGGTGGCGGTTGCGGCTTGCCGTGATGCGCCACCGGTTAGGCGGCGGCTTTTGCTGAAACTGTTGCGGCGTGTCTTCGCAGACTATCGTGCTGCGAAGACACGCGCGGGGTTCGCTGCCTGTTGGTCAGCTTACTTGCCAGCGGGAGCCGGTGCCGAAGCCGGCGCCGGTCCCGATGCGCCCGGCACCGGTTGCGTCGGCTTCACCGCGACCGGCGCGGAGGCCGACGTGCCCGGCTTGTTCTGCGCGAGACGGCGTTCCATCAACGACTTCGATTCCTGAACCGGCTTGCCTTCGAGTTTGTCGACCGCCTGTTGCAGCATGAAGTCGTCGGCCGAACCGAACTCGACCGGCTTGCGTTCGCGCTCCTTCTGGCGCTGTTCCGGCGTCTTCTTGTCGTTCTGCTCTTCGAGCTGACGCAGTTGCTCCATGCGCTCCTGCTCGCGCTGCTCCGCTTCCTTCTTCTCGTTCGGGTCCTGCGTGTTCGCGAGGTGATTCGAGTAGTCGACTTCGCGGGTCACGAGCGCGTCGTCCGGATCGCCGTCCGCGTATTGGTCGACCGGAAGGTCGGGGCGGATGCCCTTGTTCTGGATCGAACGGCCGCTCGGCGTGTAGTAATACGCGGTGGTCAGGCGCAGTGCGGTGTCGGCCGTCAGGGGGCGCACGGTTTGCACCGAACCCTTGCCGAACGTGGTCTTGCCGAGAATCAGCGCGCGGTGCTGATCCTGCAGCGCGCCCGCGACGATTTCCGACGCCGACGCCGAATACGCGTTGGTCAGCACGATCATCGGCACGGTCTTGAAGATGGCCGGGACGTCCTTGAGCGGATCGCTGTCGAACGATTGCAGACGGTAGTTATCGTAGGTGTCGCGATAGATCTGCTTCGAATCCGGAATCTGGCCGTTGGTCGACACCACCACCGAATTCGGCGGCAGGAACGCACCCGCGACGCCGACCGCGCTTTGCAGCAGACCGCCGCCGTTGTTGCGCAGGTCGAGGATGAGGCCCTTCAGGTTCGGCTCCTGGCGCGCGAGATCCTGCAGCTTGGCCGCGAGGTCGGGCGTGGTGCGTTCCTGGAAGCTCGTGATGCGCACGTACGCGAAGCCCGGCGCGACGATCTTGCCCTTCACCGACTGCACCTTGATGATCGCGCGCGTGACGGTGAGCGGGAACGTGCGGTCGTCGGTCTTGCGGAAGATGGTCAGCGTGACCTTGGTGCCCGGGTCGCCGCGCATTTGCTTGACCGCCTGGTCGAGCGTCATGCCGCGCACGGGCTTGTCGTTGATGCGCGTGATCAGGTCGCCAGGACGGATGCCGGCGCGGAACGCGGGCGTGTCTTCGATTGGCGAAATTACCTTGATCAGGCCGTCTTCCGACGAAATTTCGATGCCGAGGCCCGCGAAGCGGCCCTTGGTCTGCTCCTGCAGCTCTTCGTAGTCGGTCTTGTCGAGGTACGACGAGTGCGGGTCGAGGCTGGACACCATGCCCTTGATCGCGGCGGTGAGCAGCTTCTTGTCGTCGACCGGTTCGACGTATTCGTGCTTGATCTGCCCGAACACTTCGGCGAAAAGCCTGAGCTGGTCTAGCGGCAGCGGGGCGACCGCAGCGCTAGCGGGTTGCTGGGCCGAGGCGGAGTATTGCAGGGTGGCAAAGACACCGGTAGCAAGGCCCGCGGCAATCAGGCCGATATTTTTCAGGTTCTTTCGCATAGAGTCTGTTGCGGTCGGAAGCGCGTGGCAGCGTCGATAAAGATTGGACGGACAAGTATAACTGCACACCCGCCTGCTCAGGGCGCGGTGCAGGCAATCGTGCTTCGACAGTACGGGAAGGTCCTGGTTCTTGCGACCCGAGCCGCGGATGGCGAGCCGTACGACATGGCACTCGGCGGGTCGGAACTGAGAGTTGCCGCGCAAGGCCAGCGGATGCGCTCGCCGCTACGGTGAACCCTGCAGCGGGCCTCTGAATCTGACCGCCGGGCGCAATACAGAATTTCTTGTCGGCCCGGTTGTCTGCGTGCGGCCCCGCGCGTTTTCGTGGCGTGGGGCCGCGCCCGGAAATGCCGGATCAGCCCGCCTTGCCCTGGCTCGCGACCGCGGCTTGCGCCTTGGCGATCGCGTCCTGGTCGCCGAGATAGTAGTGCTTGATCGGCTTCAGGTTCTCGTCGAGTTCATAGACGAGCGGCACGCCGTTCGGGATGTTGAGGCCGACGATGTCGCTGTCCGAGATGTTGTCGAGATACTTGACCAGCGCGCGGATCGAGTTGCCGTGCGCGGCGATCAGGATGCTGCGCCCCGACTTGATGGCCGGCGCAATCGACTCGTTCCACAGCGGCAACACGCGCGCGACCGTGTCTTTCAGGCACTCGGTCAGCGGCAGTTGCTCGCGCGGCACCTTGGCGTAGCGCGGATCGGTGTACGGCGCGCGCTCGTCGGTGGGCTCGAGCGCGGGCGGCGGCGTGTCGTAGCTGCGGCGCCAGACCAGCACCTGCTCGTCGCCGAACTTGGCGGCGGTTTCGGCTTTGTTCAGACCCGACAGCGCGCCGTAGTGGCGTTCGTTCAGGCGCCACGAATGCACGACGGGCAGGTACATCAGATCCATCTGGTCCTGCACATGCCACAGCGTGCGGATCGCGCGCTTGAGCACCGACGTGTAGGCGATGTCGAACGTATAGCCCGATTCCTTGAGCAGCCCGCCCGCCTGCTGCGCCTCGAGGTTGCCCTGCTCGGTGAGGTCGACGTCGACCCAGCCGGTGAAGCGGTTTTCCTTGTTCCAAGTCGATTCGCCGTGGCGGATGAGAACGAGTTTGTACATGAGAGTTGCCGGTCGGTAGTGAGGAAGCGGTCTCGCTCTGTGCGGCGCCTCGGGCGGCGCATCGCCATCGCGTCGAACGGTTATTTTATAATGCTCGGGTTGACCTTTTCGATTTCTCTCTTTCCGGCGGATCTTCCGTGAAGTTTTTCACCGAATACACAAACCTTGTCCTGATCGCAATCGTCCTTATCTCTGGTGGGTTGCTGCTGTGGCCGACCATTAGTCGGCGTGGACGTGGCGGCCTGTCGGCCGCTGAAGCCACCCAACTGATCAACCGGCGCAACGCGGCGGTCATCGATCTGCGGCCGTCCGCCGATTACGCCAAGGGGCACCTGCCCTTGGCACGGCATTTCGAATTCGCAGAGTTGCAGGCGAAAGTCACGCAACTCGCGAAGAACAAGAGCAACCCGGTGCTGCTGGTGTGCCAGACCGGCCAGCAGTCGAACAAGGCCGCGCGTATCGTGCAGGAAGCGGGATACGCGGAAGTCCATGTTCTCGAGGGCGGCGTCGACGCCTGGCAGAAAGCCGGTATGCCGGTTGTGAAACAAGGAGCAGCCAAGTGAACAAAGTGATCATGTACAGCACCCAGGTGTGCCCGTATTGCCAGATGGCCGAACGTCTTTTAAAGTCGCGCGGCGTCGAGCTCGTTGAGAAAGTACTGATCGACAAGGACCCGGGCCGTCGTGAGGAGATGATGACCCGGACCGGTCGTCGCACGGTGCCGCAGGTGTTCATCGGCGAGACGCATGTGGGCGGCTATGATGACCTTTCCGCGCTCGATCGCGCGGGCGGTCTGACGCCGCTGCTCGAAGCAGCCTGAGTTCGCGCGTTTCGCGCCGCGCGAACGGGCGGACCACTCGATAAGCCGGCGCACGCGCTCCTCGTGGAGCCGGCGAGCCGGCGCAATAATCTGGCGGCCCATGCGTGCATCGGCCGCCGCCACGCACACCTATCAGGAATCACCATCATGTCCGACGAGAATAACCAGCCGTTCTTCAACATCCAGCGCATCTATCTGAAGGACATGTCGCTCGAGCAGCCGAATTCGCCGGGTATCTTCCTCGAGCAGGAAATGCCGTCGGTCGAAGTCGAAGTCGACGTGAAGGCCGAGCGCCTCGCCGAATCCGTGTTCGAAATTCTCGTGACGGGCACGGTCACGGCCAAGGTGTCGGACAAGGTCGCGTTCCTGATCGAAGCGAAACAGGCCGGCATTTTTGACATTCGCAACATTCCTGCCGAGCAGATCGATCCGCTCGTCGGCATTGCCTGCCCGACCATCCTGTTCCCGTACCTGCGCTCGAACATCGCCGATGCGATCACCCGCGCCGGCTTCCCGCCGATCCACCTCGCCGAGATCAACTTCCAGGCGCTGTACGAGCAGCGTCTCGCCCAGATGAGCGCGGCCCAGCAGGACGGCGCGGCGCAAAAAGGCGTCACGCATTAAGGCGCCGCGCGCAGTGCCGGCTATGAAAGTCGCCGTTCTCGGCGCTGGCGCCTGGGGCACCGCCCTCGCCGGCCATCTGGCCTTAAGGCACGACACGGTATTGTGGGCGCGCGAGTCCGCGCTCATCGCCGAGCTTTCCACTTCGCATGAAAACGCCCGCTATCTGGCGGGCGTCGCGTTGCCGCCCGCGCTTCGCTTTGAAGCGGATCTCGGAGTGGCGCTCGATCACGCGCTCGACGACGATGCGCTGTGCGTGGTCGCGACGCCCGTGGCTGGCCTGCGCGGCCTGTTGCGCGCGATGCGCGATGCGGGCAAGGTGCCCGCGCATATCGTGTGGCTGTGCAAGGGGTTCGAAGCGGATTCGCAGTTGTTGCCGCATCAGGCGGTCGCGGCGGAATTGCCCGAGCATGCGAGCAACGGCGTGTTGTCCGGACCGAGCTTCGCGCGCGAAGTCGGGCAGGGGCTGCCGGTTGCGTTGACGATCGCGAGCCCGTCGGCGGCGTGCCGCGAACGCACGGTCGCGGCGTTCCATCACGGCGCGATGCGCATCTATACCGGCGACGACGTCGTCGGCGTCGAAGTGGGCGGCGCGGTGAAAAACGTGCTCGCCATCGCCACGGGCATCGCCGATGGCCTCGGCCTCGGCCTCAATGCACGCGCGGCGCTGATCACCCGCGGCCTCGCCGAAATGTCGCGCCTTGGCGTGACGCTCGGTGGGCGCGCGGAAACCTTTACCGGGTTGACCGGCCTCGGTGATCTGATTCTGACTGCTACCGGCGATCTGTCGCGCAACCGCACCGTGGGCCTGCAACTCGCCACGGGCCGCACGCTCGACGACATCCTCGGCGGTCTCGGTCACGTGGCCGAAGGCGTGCGCTGCGCGCAGGCGGTACTCTCGATCGCACGTGCTCATGCAATCGAAATGCCGATCACGCAGGCGGTCTGCGCGGTGCTGTTCGACGGCGTGGCGCCGCGCGATGCGGTTAGCGCGCTGCTGCGGCGCGATTCGAAGGCGGAATAAAGCCTTTTCTATCAGCCGTTTAGCGGAATGAACGGCTGCCTCGCCTAGTTGTCCACTTCGTGAGCGAGACTCGGGTCAGCGAGGTTCCTATGCCCACCTTCAATCTCAGGCTTGGCACGTGCACGCTCGAAGCGCGCGTGGTCGATATCACGACGCTCGCCGTCGATGCGATCGTCAATGCCGCGAATACTTCGCTGCTCGGTGGCGGCGGTGTGGATGGCGCGATTCATCGCGCGGCCGGCAAGGAGTTGCTGCGCGAATGCGAAACGCTCGGCGGCTGCGCGACCGGCGACGCCAAAATCACCGCCGGCTATCGTCTGCCCGCGAAGCATGTTATTCACGCGGTCGGTCCAGTGTGGCGTGGCGGCGCGCATGGCGAAGCCGACCTGCTCGCATCGTGCTATCAGCGCTCACTCGAAGTCGCGCGCGAAACTCAGTGCACGAGCATCGCGTTTCCAGCGATCAGCTGCGGTATCTACCGTTTCCCCGCCGACGATGCGGTCAGCATCGCGGTCGCGACCGTACTCGACACGTTGCCGCGCACACCACACATGAAGCACGTGACGTTCGCGTGCTTCGACGACGCGATGTTCGCACGCTACGAGGCCGAGCTCGAACGCCGTCAGGCGCCGCCTTCGAAGCCGGCCTGACGCCACGCTTCGAACACCACGATCGCCACCGTATTCGACAGATTCAGACTGCGATTGCCGGGACGCATCGGCAGACGCACGCGCTGTTCGTTCGCAAAGCGCTCGAGCACCGTGCCGGGCAGGCCGCGCGTTTCGGCGCCGAACACGAACCAGTCGCCCGGTTGAAACGCGTGGTCGTGAAAGCGCCCCGAGCCGCGCGTCGTAAATGCGAACATGCGCGACGCGTCGGGCGTTTCTTTCGCGATGAACGCGTCCCAATCGGCATGCACGTTCATTTCCGCGTACTCGTGATAGTCGAGGCCGGCGCGCCGCATCTTGGTGTCGTCGAGAGGGAAGCCGAGCGGCTCGATCAGGTGCAGCCGGGCGCCGGTGTTCGCGCACAGGCGAATCACGTTGCCGGTGTTGGGCGGAATTTCGGGTTCTACGAGAACGACGTTGAACATAAGAAGACCACGTAAAAGCTAGTTTTTCGGAGTGCGCAGCGCGACGAAGTTCGTAACCCGCCGCGCGCCGGCGGCCTTCAGCGTATGCGCGAGCGCTTCGAGCGTCGCGCCGCTCGTCATCACATCGTCGACGATGCCGACGTGCAGGCCGCGCACTGGGCGCGCGACGCGAAACGCTCGGCCGACGTTCTGCCGGCGCGCATCGAGATCGAGGCGCGATTGCGGCACGGTGTCGAGCGTTCGTTCGAGCAGCGTGGGGTCGCCGCGCACGCCGAGCGCCCGGGCGAGCGGCCGCGCGATCTGCCAGGCCTGGTTGTAGCCGCGCTCGACCAGACGGCGACCGGCGAGCGGCACTGGCGCGATCACGTCGGGCCGCTCGGCCGCGTCGTGCCAATTGGCTTCAGCGAGCCGCGCGAGGCGTTGCGCGAAGTCTCGCGCGAGCATCAGCCGGGCGCGGAACTTCAGGCCGACCGCGAGCGTATCGAGCGGCGCGCGATAGTCGGCGAGCGCGAAGCTCGCGTCGAACGGCGGCGGCTCGGCCACGCAATCCGCGCAGCGATACCGCGCCTGAGCGACCCAGCGTGACGCCGGCAACGGCACCGCGCAAACGGTGCAGCGCAGCCGGCTCTCGTTCCAGTAGGCCGCGTCGCAACCGTCGCACAACGTCTTATGCGACAAATTGCCGCACAACGCGCACAGGTTCGGCAGCGCAGCGTTCAAGGCCCGCGGCCATGCCGAATGCAGACCGCGCGCAAAACGCGCCACCTGATTTCGACACGACGAAGAAAATGACTGGAATCGCACGAGTGAGCGCCGGTGAAAGCCGTTCTCGCTGAATGGAGGGGAACGACCGAGTATACTTCGAGCTCACGCCAGCACGACACACATGTCCCCAACATCCGCTCAATCTGGCCGTCCGGCCTACGATTCACGGCGCCTCAGGCGTATTTTCGACCGTCGCGCTGCCACCTTCGACGAGGTTGCGTTCCTGCCGCGAGAGATTGCGCAGCGCATGCGCGAGCGTCTCGATTACATCAAGGTGGCGCCCTCGAGCGTGCTCGACGCCGGTTGCGGCGCGGGCGAAGACCTCCCCGCATTGCGCGAACGCTTTCCCGAGGCGCCGGTGTTCGGCGCTGATCTGTCGCACGGCATGCTCCGCCGCGCGCTGCGTCACGATGCCGGCGACACCAGTTGGCGGCGCTTTCTTCCCGCCTCGCTCGGCAAGGCGCTCGGCGCGCGTGGCCCGCGCTTCGCGCAAACCGATTTCTCCGCGCTGCCGTTCACGTCCGGCGCATTCGAATTCATCTGGTCCAACCTCGCGCTGCACTGGCACTCGCGGCCCGATCTGGTCTTTCCCGAATGGCAGCGCGTGCTGAAGGTCAACGGCCTGCTAATGTTCAGCACGCTCGGCCCCGATACGCTGAAGGAGTTGCGCGGTGCCTACGCCGAGATCGAGGCCGCGCACGGCGTCGGGTCTCGCAAGCATGTGATCGACTTCGTCGACATGCACGACCTCGGCGACATGCTCGTCGAGGCCGGCTTCGAGATTCCGGTGATGGACCAGGAGACGCTGACGATCACCTATAAGTCGCCCGAGTCGCTGCTCGCGGACGTGCGTCGCTGGGGCGCGTACCCGTTCGAGCGCGATGCGCATGACGGCGTGCTCACGCGTCGGTTGCACAAAGCCCTGCTCGCCGCGCTCGAAGCGCGCCGGCGCGCCGACGGCACGATCGCGCTGACCTTCGAGGTGATCTACGGCCACGCATGGAAAGCCGTGCCGCGCACCACGGCGGAAGGACATGGCATCGTGCGGCTCGAGGACATCGGACGAGGTCCGGGCAAGCGTGGATAGCAGATTGCGGTGCTGTCATCAACTGCTTGCCGACGGTGCGGTTGACGTGTTGCAAAAGCGGTAAAGAGGACATCCGTTATGCCTGGGATTTGCCCTTCAAAAGAGCCGCAAAATGCTGGGCAAAATGGCGCGAAGGCTTGTCGCGCCTGGCTTGTGGGCCGATTGGGGCTTGCTTGTCGATGCTATGGATCACGCCTATAATGCGTCAGTTTGTCACCCGAGGTTCCCACATTTGGGGTGGCAAGCCCGAGGCGCGGGGCTGCAAAATGAAGTGATGCGGTAGGGGTTGGCGCGCTCGCGAGTGATGCTGGAAACAGTGACTCGAACGGCGGCCGCGAGATGCATCCGGAAGTAAAAGAAGGCAGGCCGGACTCGACGATTCGCAGGAGGCAGCGATGGGCGCATCAGATCATCTGCTGGCGGATTCAGAACCGGTCCTCAGGGACTGGACCATGAAGCGCAACTGTTCGATATCGCCGCGGCAGTTCGTCTGTCTGTACGTGTCGCTTGCGTTGTTTTCGTTGGCAATTGCATTCATGCTGGTTCTGGTCGGCGCCTGGCTGGTGTTGCCGTTCACCGGAATCGAATTGCTGGCCGTAGGTATCGCGTTTGCAATATATGCGCGTCATGCTGTCGATTACGAGCGCATCCGGTTGTTTCCGAACCGGCTCGTGATCGAGCAGGTCAGCGCCGAGCAGATTACGCAATTCGAATTCAATCCGCGCTGGGTGCGGATAGAGCCGGGCGCAACGCCGCGCGATCAGATCAAGCTGGTCTCGCGCGGGCAGACGATCATGATCGGGCAACACCTCGCGCAGAATCGGCGCGCGCAGTTCGCAGGCGAACTACGTATGTGGCTGGCACGTTGTTAGATGGTGCCGGACGCGCGGCGTTCAAGGGGGCGCGACACGCTGCCAGCGGGGTCGAGGGGTTTGAATGGAAAATTTGGGTAAGGAAGCTATGAAAACAATCAAGCGAGCGCTCATGAGCGTGCTGGCGACGAGCGGACTGCTTTTCGCCGGTGCCGCCCTGGCAGTGGGCGATGCTCCGGGCGGCCCTGCCGTCAACGCGATCAATCTCCAGCCGCCTGCAACGAGAATCGCTGAGGAGCTGTTCAGCCTCCACATGTTCATGCTGGGACTGTGCACCGTGATCTTCATCGGTGTGTTCGGCGTGATGTTCTATTCGATCTTCGCGCACCGCAAATCGAAAGGCCACAACGCAGCCAATTTCCACGAAAGCACCACCGTCGAAATCATCTGGACAATCGTGCCGTTCGTCATCGTCGTGCTGATGGCGCTGCCCGCCACCAAGGCCGTCGTCGCGATGAAGGACACCTCGAACGCCGACCTCACGATCAAGGTCACCGGCTACCAGTGGAAGTGGGGCTACGACTACGTGAAGGGTCCGGGCGAGGGCATCGGCTTCCTGTCCACGCTCGCCACGCCGCGCGCGCAAACCGAGGGCCGTGAGCCGATCTCCACGCTGTATCTGCAGGAAGTCGACAACCCGCTCGTGGTGCCGGTCGACAAGAAAATCCGCATCATCACCACCGCGAACGACGTGGTCCACTCCTGGTACGTGCCGGCCTTCGGCGTCAAGCAGGACGCGATTCCCGGCTTCGTGCGCGACACGTGGTTCAAGGCCAACCGCACCGGTACGTTCCGCGGCTTCTGTACCGAACTGTGCGGCAAGGAACACGCGTTCATGCCGGTCGTCGTCGAGGTGCTGTCTGCCGACGACTACGCGAAGTGGGTCGATGAGGAGAAGAAGAAAATGGCCGCCGGCCAGGACGATCCGAACAAGACCTACACGATGGCCGAGCTGATGGAACGCGGCGGCAAGGTCTACGCGTCGAACTGCGCGGTCTGCCACCAGCCGACCGGCAAGGGCGCGGGCGCATTCCCGGCGCTCGACGGCAGCAAGATCGCCAACGGTCCGATCGGGCAGCACGTGAGTCTCGTGTTGAAGGGCAAGAACGCGATGCCTTCGTGGGCGCCGACGCTGGACGACGTCGAAATCGCCGCGGTGATCACGTACGAACGTAACTCGTGGGGCAACCACACGGGCGACATCCTGCAGCCGAAGCAGGTCGCCGACGCGCGCAACGGCAAGCTGCCGGAAGGCGGCGATCATCTGGCCAACGCCGGTGCTGCCGCGAGCGGCGCCGTTGCGGCATCGGGCGCGCAAGCAGCGTCGGGCGCAGAAGCGGCGTCCGCACCGGCCGCATCGGGCAACGAGGCTGGCGCGGCTGCTTCGAACAGCGCAGAGGCCGCGCTGCCGGCGAGCATCTACTTCGAGACCGGCAAGAGCACGCTGCCGGCCGACGCGAAAGCGGCGGTCGACGCGGCCGCGGCCTACGCGAAGGCGCATCCGGACGCGAAATTCACGCTGTCGGGCTTCACCGACGCAACCGGCTCCGCCGACGTCAACGCGAAGCTCGCGAAGAGTCGTGCCGAAGCCGTTCGCGACGCGCTGAAAGCCGCCGGCATTGCCGACGATCATATTCTTTTGAAGAAGCCGGAAACGATCACCGGCGGCACCGACGCGAAGGAAGCCCGGCGCGTTCAGATCAGCCCGGCAGCCTGACGTGTTCATGGTCAGCACCGCAGAATTCGCTTTAGGAGATTGTCATGTCTAGCATCGGACACGATGTAGTCGCGGGCCACGAGCACGTGCACGGCGACCATGCCCACGAAACGCCGCATGGCTGGCGTCGTTGGCTGTTCGCAACCAACCACAAGGACATCGGTACGCTGTATCTGATCTTCTCGTTCACCATGTTCCTGTCCGGGGGCGTGATGGCGCTGATGATCCGTGCCGAGCTGTTCGAGCCGGGTCTGCAGATCATGCGTCCCGAGTTCTTCAACCAGTTGACCACCATGCACGGGCTGATCATGGTGTTCGGCGCGATCATGCCGGCGTTCGTCGGCTTCGCGAACTGGATGGTGCCGCTGCAAATCGGCGCATCGGACATGGCTTTCGCGCGGATGAACAACTTCAGCTTCTGGCTGCTGCCGGTCGCCGCTGTGCTGCTGGTCGGCTCGTTCTTCGCACCGGGCGGCGCGACCGCCGCGGGCTGGACGCTGTACACGCCGCTCTCCACGCAGATGGGTCCAGGCATGGACTTCGCGATTTTCGCGCTCCACCTGATGGGTGCGTCGTCGATCATGGGCGGTATCAACATCGTCGTGACGATCCTGAACATGCGCGCGCCGGGCCTCACGCTGATGAAGATGCCGATGTTCGTCTGGACCTGGCTGATCACCGCGTACCTGCTGATCGCCGTGATGCCAGTTCTGGCGGGCGCGATCACGATGGTGCTGTTCGACCGTCACTTCGGCACGTCGTTCTTCAATGCGGCAGGCGGCGGCGACCCGGTCATGTACCAGCACATCTTCTGGTTCTTCGGGCACCCCGAGGTGTACATCATGATCTTGCCGGCGTTCGGGATCGTCTCGCAGGTGATCCCGGCGTTCTCGCGCAAGCCGCTGTTCGGCTATAGCTCGATGGTGTACGCAACGGCATCGATCGCGATCCTGTCGTTCATGGTCTGGGCGCACCACATGTTCGTGACCGGCATGCCGGTCACGGGGCAGCTGTTCTTCATGTACGCGACGATGCTGATCGCGGTGCCGACCGGCGTGAAGGTGTTCAACTGGGTCGCGACGATGTGGCGCGGTTCGCTGTCGTTCGAAACGCCGATGCTGTTCGCGGTCGGCTTCCTGATCGTGTTCACGTTCGGTGGCCTGTCGGGTCTGATGCTCGCCATGGCGCCGCTCGACATCCAGTATCACGGCACTTATTTCGTGGTCGCGCACTTCCACTACGTGCTGGTGGCGGGGTCGCTGTTCGCGCTGTTCGCCGGCTGGTACTACTGGTCGCCGAAGTGGACCGGCTGGATGTACAACGAAACGCGCGGCAAGATCCACTTCTGGGCGTCGATGTTCTTCTTCAACCTCGCGTTCCTGCCGATGCACTTCGTCGGTCTCGCTGGCATGCCGCGTCGTTATGCCGACTACCCGGCGCAGTTCACCGACTGGAACCAGGTGATCTCGATCGGCGCGTTCGGCTTTGGTCTGTCACAGGTGTACTTCCTGTTCGCGGTGGCGCTGCCGGCCTACCGTGGCGGTGGTGAGCTCGTCGAGGCGGGCGACAAGCCGTGGGACGGCGCAACGGGCCTCGAGTGGACCGTGCCGAGCCCGGCTCCGTTCCACACGTTCGAGCATCCGCCGACCGTCGAGTAAGCCTATCCCGGCGAGGTGCCGGGTTCCGGCGGCGCGACATGCCGCCACCGGACTCCGGCGCTTCGCGCGGCGGCCTCGCCAGTCAAGAACCGTACTCGGAAAGTCGAGCATGACGCGCAATCCACAGGAAAGACGTACGCCGGAGCAGATTCGCGCGGGCAACAGGCGGATAGGGTTGGTGATGTTCGCGATCGCCGCGGTGTTTTTCGCGAGCGCGATTCTGAAGCAGTGCTGGTTCAGCTAACGCCGCATTCGCAGTCCGTATGCAGGTTTGTTGAGGATTCAGATGTCGACGCAACCGCCGGCCGAGGCCGACCGCTCTTTCAACCGTTCGATGCTGATCAAGCTGTTCGTCGTCGCGTTGATGATGTTCGGTTTCGGTTTCGCGCTGGTGCCGATGTATCGCGCGATCTGCCAGATCACCGGCGTGAACAACCTCGTGCAGCGCGACGTTTCAGCGCGCGAGGCGAAGAATACGCAGGTCGACATGAGCCGCACGATTTCGATCGAATTCGATGCGAACGCGCGGGGCCTGTTGGGTTTCAAGCCGGAGCAGCGCAGTCTCGACGTGCATCCGGGCGAAATAACGACGGTCATGTACGACGTCAGCAACGAGCAGTCGCGCACGATCCGTGCGCAGGCCATTCCGAGCTACGCGCCGAAGCAGGCGACCGAGTACTTCAGGAAGATCGAGTGTTTCTGCTTCACGCAGCAGACGTTGAACGCGAACGAGACGAAGCGGATGCCGGTGGTGTTCGTCGTCGACCCGAAGTTGCCGAAGGACGTGAAGACGATCACGCTGTCGTACACGTTTTTCGAGTTGAACACGCCGGCGGCGGCTAGCGCGGATGATGCGGCGCCGAAGGCGAATGCAGTGAACGATGCAGTGACCAGCGCGGCAGCCACTCCCGCGAAGCCGGCCTGAAGCAGATTTGACGGCGCGAGCCGCGGACGAACGAAGGAAAACGAAGCGAGATGAACGATAACGGCGGCAGTCCGCGCAAGAGCAGTTTCGGTCAATCGATGCGCGCGGTGTTCTGGTCGTTTTTCGGCGTGCGCAAGCGCCGCGATCTCGAGGCGGACGCGACGCAACTGAACCCGCTGCATGTGATCGTGGCGGCGCTGATCGGCGCGGCGGTTCTGATCGGGGTGCTGATTCTGGTCGTGCACCTCGTGGTCGGTTGAGGCAGTAGCAGGGCACAGCACAGCAGAGAAGAGCCCACGAATTAGAGAGAAGCGGTGCGGTATCGACGCGCCGCCGAAGATACAGCCGGAGATTCCGGAACAACTGGACTGAAGTGGAGAATCAAGAATGAGCGGTCAAAACGAGAGCCCGTACTATTTCGTACCGCATCCGTCGCGGCATCCGATCAGCGCCGCTACGGGGTTGCTGGTCATGCTCGGATCGCTTGCGGCCTGGATCAACGACCATACCTGGGCGCCGCTTGGCGTGCTCATCGGTCTGCTGTGGCTGCTCTTTACGCTGTGGCATTGGTTCGGCGACGCGATCGCCGAGTCGGAAGGCGGCATGTACGGCAAGAACGTCGACCGGTCGTACCGCTGGAGCATGAGCTGGTTCATATTCTCCGAAGTGATGTTCTTCGGCGCATTCTTCGGCGCGCTGTTCTATGCCCGCGAAATCGCGCTGCATCAACTCGGCAGCCTCGACTACAAACTGATCTGGCCGGATTTCACGGCGGTGTGGCCGAACAACGGCCCGGCCGAACTCGTGGGCACCTACAAGTCGATGCAGCCGTGGCCGGTGCCGACCATCAACACGGCGCTGCTGCTGTCGTCGGGTGCGACGCTGACGGTGTCGCACCACGCGCTGCGCGACAACCATCGCAAGAAGGCGATTGCGTGGCTCGCGGCGACAATCGTGCTGGGCGTGAGCTTCCTGTTCCTGCAGGGCTTCGAATACTTCCACGCGTACAACGAGCTGAACCTGACGCTGGCTTCGGGCATCTACGGTTCGACGTTCTTCCTGCTGACCGGCTTCCACGGCTTTCACGTGTTCCTCGGCGGCACGATGCTCTCCGTTGTGCTGGTGCGCCTGATTCGCGGCCACTTCACGCCGGAACATCACTTCGCGTTCGAAGGCGCGGCCTGGTACTGGCACTTCGTCGACGTCGTGTGGCTCGGGCTGTACGTCGTCGTGTACTGGCTGTAATGCGGCCAGATCCGTGCGCGCAACGCCGTTCAGGCGGCGCGCACGAGCAGTATGCAAGGCTGAATGCAGCGCCGCCCTCGACCTCTCAGGGCGGCGTTTTGTTTGGCGGCGAGAAAAATTTGCCGCTGAAGGGATGCGGCGGCGACCTATCCGCGAGCGTCAGCGCCCGTACGGAATCCCAGTCGACTGAATCCAGCCCATCCAGTGTGCGAACAGGATGAACAGGAACAGCGAGATCGACAGGCCCACCCGCGTGGCGAGTGACCAGACCATCCGCTTGGTCTTGCCTTTGTCGTGCATCATGAAATACAGCGCCGACACCATGCTGGCGATGATGAGAGCAAAGGCGATGGGAACGATAATGTGCATGGAACCAACTGAAACCGGAAAGCGCAGTGGCAAGACATTCATTATCGCACCGCGAACGGGCGTCTGCCGCAGGTTCCCGGCGGCCCTGAGCGCGATGCCGGAGCGCCAGCAATGAAGTTTCGCCTGATTCCCGCGCTGCTGATCCTGCTGGTCGTCGTCGTGACGATGCGGCTCGGTTTCTGGCAGCGCGATCGCGCGCATCAGAAGGAAGCGCTCGAGGCGCGCATCACGCAGTTCGAGAACGCGCCCGCGTTGCCGGTCAGCGCGGCGCCGCTCGCGCTGAAGGACGTCGAGTTTCATCGCGTGAAAGCGCGCGGCACTTTCGTCACGAACAAGGTCGTGTACCTCGATAATCGTCCGTATAACGATCAGCCGGGCTTTTACGTCGTGATGCCTTTTAAACTCGCCGACGGCGGTTACGTGCTCGTCAATCGCGGCTGGCTGCCGCGCAACCTGAGCAATCGCGAGACCATCGCGCCGTACACGACGCCGCCGGGCGAGGTCGAGATCGAAGGGATTGCGCGTGCCGACGCGTCGCGCGCGTTCGAGCTCGGCGAGGGCGGATCGGCCGCGCATCGCCTGATCCGGCAGAATCTCGATGTCGGCTCGTACGCCGCGGAGACCGGGCTGCCGCTGCAATCGTTCGTGATCCAGCAGACCGGCGATGCCGGCGACGGCCTGGTGCGCGACTGGCCCGCACCGACCACCGGCGTCGAGCGCAACTACGGCTACATGCTGCAGTGGTGGGGCATGGCCGCCGCCGCGCTCGCCTTCGGTCTGTATGCGGCGCGCCGCGCGGGCAAAAAAGAGCACGCGCCGGGCGCGTGAGGAACGCAAGGCACGGCTCGCCGCCGTCCAAACATTGAAAGAGGTTCTGTAGTGTCGACTCAAACTCCCCGTTCGCCGGAAGCTGGCAAATCCAGCGGCAAACCCGCCGCGGCCAAAGCGATGCCCGGCCAACCGAACGGCCCGGGCTCGTGGCGGCGCGGCCGCTGGGTGCTGCTGCTGCTCGCGGTGATCTGCGCGGCGCCGATCGCGATCTCGTACTTCATGTACTTCGTCGTGAAGCCGACCGGCGGCAGCACGAACTACGGCGCGCTGATCGAGCCGCAACGGCCGATCCCGGACTCGCTCATGGTCACCGGCGCGGACGGCAAGCCGCTGAAGCTCGCCTCGCTGCATGGCCGCTGGCTCATGATCTCGGTGGACAACAGCGCGTGCGACCAAGCCTGCGTGACGAAGCTCTACTTCATGCGACAAATCCGCGCAGCTCAGGGCCCGGAACGCGATCGCGTCATGGAAGTGTGGCTGCGCACCGATGCAGACAAGGTCGCGGACGTGATACAAACCGCCTACCCCAACACCGACATGCTGATCGCCGATCCGGCGCAGCTCGCCGCGTGGCTGCCCGCCGACACCGGCACGCGGATCACCGACCACATCTATCTGGTCGATCCGAACGGCAATCTGATGATGCGTTTTCCGAAAGACGCGAACCCGAGCAAGATCAAAGGCGACCTGACCAAGCTGCTCAAATGGTCGACCATCGGCTGACGCCGCAACCTGGGTAAATGAGATGTTCGTATTGCAACTGGGCCTGATCGGCTTGTGTATCGCGTTGCTGCCGTTGTCCTACGTGTGGGTCAAGGCCGACGACAACAAATTCCGCAAGCTGGTCTGGCTCACCACCTTCCTGACGCTCGATCTCGTGATGTTCGGCGGCTTCACGCGCCTCACCGATTCGGGCCTCGGCTGCCCGGATTGGCCCGGCTGCTACGGCACGTCGTCGCCGTTCATCGCGCACGCGGCGATCTCCGCGGCCTATCAGGCGATGCCGAGCGGCCCCGTCAGCATGACGAAGGCGTGGATCGAAATGATCCATCGCTACTTCGCGATGGCGATCGGCGTGCTGATCATCGCGCAGACGATCATTGCCTGGACGGCGCGTATCAAGCGTCGTCCGCTGCATGTGTCGCCGTGGTGGCCGACTTCGCTGCTGCTGCTGATCGTCGTGCAGGGCGTGTTCGGCGCGTGGACCGTGACCATGAGGCTGCAGCCGATCATCGTGACCACGCATCTGCTGCTCGGCCTGGCGCTGCTCGGCACGCTCGGCTGGCTCGCGGCGCGCTTGACGCCGCTGCCGGCCTACGAGCCCGAGGCCGCGCGCTGGCGCGTGGCCGCGCTCGCGGGTCTCGCGCTGCTGGTACTGCAAATCGCGCTCGGTGGCTGGGTCAGCACGAACTACGCGGTGCTCGCGTGCACCGACTTCCCGACCTGCAACGGCCAATGGATTCCGCCGATGGACTTCGCGCACGGCTTCCACCTGTGGCGCGCGCTCGGCATGACCGGCGACGGAGACATGATCACGCAGGATGCGCTGGTCGCGATTCACTGGACGCATCGCACGTTCGCGTTCGCTGTGATCGCCTATCTGGTGTGGTTCGCGTTGAAGATGCGCCGCTTCGAGTCACTGCGGCGACCCGCCAACGGCGTGCTGCTGGTGGTGCTGATCCAGTTCGTCACCGGCTTGTCGAACATCGTGCTGCAATGGCCGTTACCGATTGCGGTCGCCCATAACGGCGGGGCCGCGATCCTGCTGCTGCTGCTCGTTATGTTAAACTTTCGGGTCGCTTATAGCCGTCCCGGCCGCGCCGCGCTCCCTGCGCGCGAAGCCGCGCCAGCGTGACTCACATGGACAGCACAACACTCTCCCAAACGCCCGGCAGCCGGGTCTCCCAATATCTCGCACTGACCAAGCCGCGTGTTACGCAGCTTGCGGTGTTCTGCGCGGTCATCGGCATGTTCCTGTCCACGCCGGGCATGGTGCCATGGACCGTACTGATCGGCGGCACGGTCGGCATCTGGCTGCTGGCCGGCGCCGCGTTCGCGATCAACTGCCTCGTCGAGCAGCAGATCGACGCCAAAATGCGCCGCACGTCGTGGCGTCCGTCCGCGCGCGGCGAAATCACCACCCCGCAGATCCTGCTGTTCTCGGCCGTGCTCGGCGGCCTCGGCATGTGGACGCTGTACACGTTCGCCAATGCGCTGACCATGTGGCTCACGCTCGCCACGTTCGTCGGTTATGCGGTTATCTATACGCTGCTGCTGAAGCCAGCCACGCCGCAGAACATCGTGATCGGCGGCGCGTCGGGCGCGATGCCGCCCGCGCTCGGCTGGGCCGCGGTAACGGGCCACGTGCCCGCTGACGCGTGGATCCTCGTGCTGATCATCTTCGTGTGGACCCCGCCGCATTTCTGGGCGCTCGCGCTGTATCGCCGCAAGGACTACGAAAACGCCGGCCTGCCGATGCTGCCGAACACGCACGGCGAAAAGTACACGCGCCTGCATATCCTTCTCTACACGATCATCCTGTTCGCGGTCACGCTGATGCCGTTCATCTCCGGCATGAGCGGCGCCGTGTATCTCGCGTCGGCGGTGCTGCTCGGCGCCGTGTTTCTCGCTTATGCGTGGAAGATCTACCGGGAGTATTCGGACGAGCTCGCGCGCAAAACCTTCCGTTATTCGATCGTCTATCTGTCGCTGCTGTTCGCCGCGCTGCTGATCGACCACTACGCGCGCGTCGTGATAGGCGCGTAACACCATGCTCAACAATCGCTTTGCGCGCATTGCGCGCGCCGCTGTGATGGCTTGCGCGCTCGGCGCGACGCTGGGCGGCACACTGCTGATGACGGGTTGCGGCAAGCAGCCGCCGGCTTTTACGAATCTCGACATCACCGGCAATACGCAATTCGCCAGCGATTTCTCGTTGCCCGACACGTCCGGCAAGATCCGCACGCTTGCCGACTACAAAGGCAAGGTCGTCGTGCTGTTCTTCGGCTATACGCATTGCCCGGACGTCTGCCCGACGACGATGGCCGAGCTGTCACAGGCGTTACAGCAACTCGGTCCGGAGGACGCGAAGCGCGTGCAGGTGCTGTTCGTCACCGTCGACCCCGAGCGCGATACGCCGCAGTTGCTCGCGCAATACGTGCCGGCGTTCAATCCGAGCTTCGTGGGCTTGCGTCCCGCCAGCGAAGAGCAGCTCGCGAAGGTCGCGAAAGACTTCCGCGTGTACTACGCGAAGGTCCCGGGCAAGACACCCGACAGCTACACGATGGACCACACGGCCGCGAGCTATGTGTTCGACACGGACGGCAAGCTGCGTCTGTTCGCGCGCGATGGCCAAGGCGCGACACCATGGGTCCATGACATCAAGCTGCTGCTTGATTGACGCGCATCGCAGGCGGCTTTTTAAAGCGGCGCCGCTCACGCCTCCCCGCATCCCTCCCCTCTTCGCAACTCGCGCTCAGACCGGAATCGGCAAATTCAGCCCCGGCGCGAGACGCGTCGTCTTGAACTCCGTCACCTCGTAGCGCGCGAGCTGTTGCAGGGCGAACGGATCGCTCGCGAGAATGCGATCCAGCCTGTCGCGCTCGATACGAACCGCGAGGATGATGCCGCCGTCGCGCGGCACTTTCGGCCCGGCCGCGACGAAGATGCCCGCGTCGAACTGCTCCGCGAGAAACGCGCGATGCGCGTCGAGCGCGTCGTCGATACGATCGAGCGGGGCGGTGTAGATCAGGTTGATCACGTACATGGTCGTTCTCAGGGGCGGGTGAGTGGGCCGTGCGCGGCTACGGCTCTGGATTATCGGTCAGCCGCGGGTTTTGCGTTGCGCTAGCCATTGCGCTTGCGCTCCGCATAACCATATGCGGTAAGGGTATTTCCCAACTTGCCGCCCATATGAAACAATTTTGGGCTTGGCCGACGGCGCGCCAGCACGAACCGGAGCGCCGCCCATTTCATCCGACTCCGACATCGATCGGAGCCATCGACTCAAACGTCGAACCGCAACAGCGAGAATCACATGCAGCGCAGAAATATCCTCAAAGCCCTCACCGCAGTCGTCGCCGGTGCGGCGATCCTGACCAGCTTCGGCGCGCACGCCGACGACAAGGTCATCAAGGTCGGCACGATCGGCGGCCCGGACGCGCAGATCTGGGAAGTCGTCACCAAGGTCGCGAAGCGCGAAGGCCTGAACGTGAAGGTCGTCGAGTTCAACGACTACATCCAGCCGAACGCCGCGCTCGACGCGGGCGACCTCGACGCCAACAGCTTCCAGCACCAGCCGTACCTCGATAGCCAGATCAAGCAGCGCGGCTACAAGCTCGTCAACGCGGGCCTCACGTACATCTCGCCGCTCGGCGCGTACTCGAAGAAGCTGAAGTCGTTGAAGGACCTGCCGCAGGGCGCGAAGGTCGCGGTGCCGAACGATCCGTCGAACGAAAATCGCGCGCTGCTGTTGCTGCAGGCGCAAGGGCTGATCAAGCTGAAGGACGGCGCGGCCACGGGCGGCAACAACGCGACGCCGCTCGATGTCGTCGACAATCCGAAGAAGATCAGGTTCGTCGAGCTCGACGCCGCGCAACTGCCGCGTTCGCTCGCCGACGTCGACGCAGCCGTCATCAATACGAACTTCGCGCTGGCCGCCGCCCTGCAGCCAACCAAGGACGCGATCGCGCTCGAAGACATCCACAGCCCGTACGCGAACCTGATCGCCGTGCGCGCGAAGGACAAGGATCAGCCATGGGTGAAGAAGCTGGTCGCGGCGTATCAGTCGGAAGACGTGCGCCAGTTCATCAAGACGCAGTTCAAGGGTTCGACGGTGCCGTCGTTCTAAGCGACGCGTTCAGCGCGATCGCAAGCGCAGCCGCATGGCATCAGGAAAGGCACGCGCCGTACAGGCGCGTGCTTTTTTTATAGTTCCAGCTCCCATCTTTCGATCGTCAGATCCTGGCCGAAGCGGCGCTGCGCGGCGCTGCCGGCCAACTCGAACCCAGCGCGCTCGCAAAGCCGCCGTGGCTCCGCCAATGCGCTCGCGGTGGTCAGCGTGAGCTTCGTGTAGCCCGCGCGCCGCGCGAAGCGCACGCATTCGCTGAGCAACTGCGTGCCGATGCCGAGCTTCCGCACGTCCGGTTCGACCCACAGCAGGCGCACGCCCGCGACCGTCGTCGAGACCCCGACGAGGCAAACCGAGCCGACCACCAGACCCTCCTGTTCGGCGATCCAGCACTTCTCGCGCAGCGGATCGTTGCGCTGCGCGTACTCGGCGACGACGCGCGCGAGCAAGCCCTCGAACGTGTGATCCCAGCCGTACTGCGCGGCGAACCACTGCGCCTGACGATGCACGAGCCAGCCACATTCGCCGGCGCGCGGCTGACGCAGCACCACGAGCTCGTGCTTCGGCTTGTCGCCGAGCAGGCGCTCGATCAGCTTCATCGCGGCGATCAACTGCTCCTGCGATAGCGCGCTGAGTCTGTCGAGCAGGCCGAGTGCTTCATGGATGGCGGCGGCGTCGAGCGGCGCGTAGATCGCGTGGCCGTGCTCGGTGAGCGCGATCAGCGACTGGCGTGCGTCGGTGTCGGATGGACGGCGCGTGATCAGCTCGCGTCGCTCGAAACTGGTCAGCAGGCGGCTCAGATAGCCGCTATCGAGCCCGAGCGCGCGCCCGAGCACCGACGCGGTCTGCGCGCGGGCGCGCGATAGCTCGTGCAGCACGCGCACTTCCGTCAGCGAGAACTCGCTTCGAGCCAGATGCTCGTGCAGGGCACCGATGCATTGGGTATAGAAGCGATTGAAATGGCGGACGGCCTGAGCGCGCCGCAGCGCCTCGGAATCTGTCAAGGGCGGCTCCCCGGGACTTTTTATGGTCGGTACAGCGCACTATATCGGCACGACCCTTATTTACAAAGCCACTCCACCGCCGCGAGACACCAACTGGTATTAAATAGGTATTGATTATTTGGGCTGTTGATACCACCAGGAGCCGATAACGACTCGCTGGTATCGTCAAATGCGTGCGATGCGGGAAAGTCCCTGGTCTGCAAATCCCTCCGACGGAGCCGTTGAATACCGCTGTGATCCGCACTCAGCAAGGCTTTCCGGCGATCCGGACCGGCATGGAACCAGTCCGTTGACTGGTATTATGTTGGTTATATAATGGGCTCTCAATTTTCCGGGCTGTACTGCTCGCGGCGTCCTTGGAGCCCCATGGAAACTCGCTGGTCCGCATTGATGCCTGACGTGCGCAACGTCACGCCGCTCTACCTGCAGCTCGCGCGCAACCTGGCGACGGCGATCCATTGCGGCGTCTGGTCGGCCGGCGAGGCGCTGCCTTCCGAGCGTACGCTGTCCGACGCGATCGGCGTGTCGCGCGTCACCGCGCGCAAGGCGATCGAACTGCTGGTCGAGCAGGGGCTGATCCGGCGCTCGCGCGGCGCGGGCAGCTTCATCACGCCGCGCGTCGAAGATCCGCTGTCGCGTCTCACCGGCTTCACGAAGAAGATGCAGCAGCGCGGTTTCCGGCCCGATTCGGTCTGGCTCGAACGCGACGTGCGCGCCGCCAATCGCGACGAGCTGCTGCGCCTCGGCTTGTCACCCGGCGCGGCCGTCACGAGCCTGCGGCGGCTGCGGCGCGCGGACGGCATCGTGATGGCGGTCGAACATTCGGCGCTGCCGGTCGCGATCGTGCCTGATCCGCTCGTGATCGGCGACTCGCTGTACAGCTATCTCGAGCAGCGCGGCGCGGCGGTCGTGCGCGCGTTGCAGCACTTCCGCGCAGTCAACGCGTCGAGCGAAATCGCCGCGCTGATGGACATCGAACCGCGCACCGCGCTGCTGGTCATCACCCGGATCGGCTACTGCGCGGATCAACGCGCAATCGAGCTGACCGACACCTATTGCCGCGACGACTACTACGACTTCGTCGCTGAATTGCGCACCTGAGCTGCGCGGCCCTCGCAGGCCGCAAGTCCGGCGGACGCCATTTGCCGCATACGTATCACGCACCAGAGAGACTCATGCTGACCGGAAACATACTTACCACCGAAGGGTGGATCCACGGCACGCTCGAATACGAAAACGGCCGCATCACGACGCTGTCCGGCGAGCGCGTCGATCCGACGACGAACGACGCACCGTACATCCTGCCCGGCTTCATCGATCTGCACGTGCATGGCGGTGGCGGCGCCGACGTGATGGAAGCTGGCGACGCGATCGAAACGATCACCCGCACGCATGCGCGCTACGGCACCACGAGCCTGCTCGCAACGACCATGACCGCGCCGCGCGACGAGCTGATGAACGTCGTCGCCGGGCTCGGCAATGTCACGCGGGTGCGCACGCCGGGCTGCGCGCGCGTGCTCGGCGTGCATCTGGAAGGGCCGTACATCAACCCCGGCAAGCTCGGCGCGCAGCCCGACGCGGCGGTATCGGCGGTGTTGGACGAGGTGCTCAGGTATCTGTCGATCGCGCCGATCCGCGTCGTCACGCTGGCGCCCGAGATCGCCGGCCACATGGAGATCATCTCGGAGATGGCGGCGCGCGGCGTACGCGTGCAGCTCGGCCATTCGCTCGGCACCTACGACGACGCGGTCGCCGCGCTCAAGCACGGCGCGTGCGGCTTCACGCATCTGTTCAACGCGATGTCGCCGCTGCATCACCGCAACCCTGGCCTCGTGGGCGCTGCGCTTGCGCACGCCGAATACGCCGAAATCATTCCCGACCTGCTGCACGTGCATCCGGGGGCGATCCGCACCGCGCTGCGCGCGATTCCGCGCCTCTATGTGGTGACGGACAGCACGTCGGCCACCGGCATGCCCGACGGCGAATACCGCCTCGGCAGCCAGCACGTAACCAAGTGCCTCGGCGGCGTACGTCTGGCCGACGGCACGCTCGCGGGCAGCACGCTGACGATGGATCAGGCGCTGCGCAATCTCGTCTCGATCGGCCTGCCGATCGCCGATGTATCCCACCGTTTGTCACGCTACGCCGCCGACTATCTCGGCATCGAGGACCGCGGCCGCATCGCGCGCGGTGCGTGGGCCGACGTGGTCGTATTCGACCGCGAGCTGGCGCTGAGCGCGACCTACGTCGAAGGAGAAGCCATTGTCGAATATGCTTAAGGAAGCGCTCGAGTCCGCCGCAACAGTAGCCGAGCAGCTCAAGGACACCTCGCGCGTCGCGGCGCTCGCCGCGAAGCTCGCGCAACAGCCGCGCCATGTCGCGCTGACCGTCGCGCGCGGCAGCTCGGACCATGCCGCCAGCTACTTTGCATCCCTGACGATGAGCCGCCTCGGCGTGCCGGTCGCGTCGCTGCCGATGTCGGTCGCGACGCTGCAGCAGGCGCCGCTGCAGGTGCGCGACCAGCTTGCGCTCGCGTTTTCGCAATCGGGCAAGAGCCCCGACCTCGTCGGCACGATGAACGCGTTGCGCGCGGCCGGCGCATTGACGGTCGCCGCCGTGAACGCACCGAGCTCGCCGCTCGCCGACGCGTGCGAATGGCATCTGCCGCTCGTAGCCGGTCCCGAGCTGAGCGTCGCGGCGACCAAGAGCTATATCGCCATGCTGTCGATCTCCGCGCAGCTGGTTGCGCATTGGCAGAACGACGCCGCGTTGCTCGATGGACTGAATACGCTGCCCGACGCGCTGGAACGCGCGGGCCGGCTCGACTGGTCGATGGCCGTGAACGAGTTGCGCGGTATCGAACGGATGATCGTGATTGGCCGCGGTCTTGGCCTCGCGATCGCGCAGGAAGCCGCGCTGAAGCTGAAGGAAACTTCCGGCATCCAGGCCGAAGCGTTTTCGAGCGCGGAAGTGCGTCATGGTCCGATGGAGCTGATCGACCGCGACTATCCGCTGCTCGTGTTCGCGCCGCGTGGCCCGGAGCAGGCGGGTCTGCTGCAACTCGCGCACGACATGAGCGCGCGCGGCGCGCGCGTGCTGCTCGCGGCGCCCGATGACGTCACGCAAGCCTCGCTGCCGCTCGTCGCCACCGCACACGCAGCGCTCGATCCGATCGCCGCCATCCTGTCCTTTTACGTGATGGCCGCGGATCTTGCCGCCGCGCGCGGGCGCAATCCCGACGCGCCTCGCCATCTCAACAAAGTCACCGAAACTCACTGACGAGAATGACGATGCGACGTGTCGAGAAGTCCAACCTGATGAGCCATTCCGAGAATCACATTGTTTTGCTTGCACCGCTGACCGGCCCGGTCGTGCCGCTCGCGAAGGTGCCGGACCCGGTGTTTTCGGGCGGCATGTTCGGCGACGGCATCGGCGTCGATCCGCTCGAGGGTCGGCTCGTCGCGCCATGCGACGGCGTCGTCACGCATCTCGCGCGCACCGGCCACGCGGTAACGCTCGAGAGCGCCGAGGGCGCGCAGATTCTGCTGCATATCGGTATCGACACTGTCGGACTGAATGGCAAGGGTTTTGCGCCGATGGTCGAGCAGGGCGCGCAGGTGCGCGCCGGTGACGTGCTGATCGAGTTCGATCTGGATCAGATCGCGCTGAATGCGCCGAGCCTCGTCTCGGTGATCGCGATTGCGAATTCGGATGCGTTCGAGGTCATCGAGCGGGCGCCGAACGGGCATGTCAAGGCCGGCGAAACGCCGCTGCTGGTACTGCGCGCGCGCGAGGGCGTCAGCCACGACGCGGTGCGCGAGGCGAGCGCCGCGCAGGTGATGGACGAAGCGCGCCGGCAGATCACGCTGACGCATGCGGGCGGCCTGCATGCGCGGCCCGCGGCGCGGGCGCGCGAAGCGGCGCGCCGCTTCGACGCACGGGTCGAGGTGCGCTACGACGGGCGCAAGGCGCCGATCGAAAGCGTGGTGGGTCTGCTTGGACTCGGTGCCGGCGAAGGCGCAAGCGTCGAGTTGCTCGGCGTCGGTCCGCACGCGCAGGCGGCGGTCGATGCAATCGCTGACGAACTGATGCGCGAAGCGCACGGCGAGGTCGAACCGAAGCGCGAACAGAAAGCGGCGCGGCCAGCGGCCGCACCGGCGGCAGTCGTTGCGGCGCCCGCCGCGGGCGAGCCGCTCGCGCCGAACACGCTCGCGGGCGTGTGCGCCGCGCCGGGCATCGCGCTCGGCAAGCTGGTGCGCTGGGACGACGCGGATCTCGAGCCGCCGGAGCAGGCGAGCGGCACGTCGGCGGCGGAAAGCCGTCTGCTCGACAAGGCGATCGCGACCGTCGACGCCGATCTCGACACGATCGTGCGCGATGCGTCGCAACGCGGCTCGGTCGGCGAGGCGGGGATTTTCGCGGTGCATCGCGTGCTGCTCGAAGATCCGACACTGCTCGACGCCGCGCGCGATCTGATCAGCCTCGGCAAGAGTGCCGGTTTTGCGTGGCGCGAAGCGATCCGCGCGCAAGTAGGCATCCTGAGTAATGTGGAGGACGCACTGCTCGCCGAGCGGGCCGCCGATCTGCGCGACATCGAAAAGCGCGTGCAGCGCGCGCTCGGCTACACGAGCAGCGCGGCTCGCACCCTGCCGGACGAGGCGGTGCTCGCGGCCGACGAATTCACGCCGTCGGATCTGTCGTCGCTCGATCGCACGCGCGTGACCGCGCTCGTGATGGCACGCGGCGGCGCGACCTCGCACGCGGCGATTCTCGCGCGTCAGGCGGGCATTCCGGCGCTGGTCGCGCTCGGCGACGCGTTGCATGCGATACCCGAGGGCACTCAGGTGGTGGTGAACGCGAGCACCGGCCGGCTCGAATTCGCGCCGACCGAACTCGACGTCGAACGCGCGCGACGCGAACGCGCCCGCCTCGCCGACGTGCGCGAAGCGGATCGCCGCACGTCGCAGCAGGCAGCGGCGACCTCCGACGGCCGCGCGATCGAAGTGGCCGCCAACATCGCCACACTCGACGACGCGAACGCCGCGGTCGACAACGGCGCGGACGCGGTCGGCCTGCTGCGCACCGAGCTGCTGTTCATCCACCGCCCGGCCGCGCCGAGCGCGGACGAGCATCGCCACAGCTATCAGGCGATCGTCGATGCGTTGCGCGGCCGCACCGCGATCATCCGCACGCTCGACGTCGGCGCGGACAAGGAAGTCGATTATCTGACGCTGCCGCCCGAGGCGAACCCCGCGCTCGGCCTGCGCGGCGTGCGCCTCGCGCAGGTGCGCCCCGATCTGCTCGACGACCAGCTGCGTGGCCTGCTCGCGGTGCGTCCGGTCGGCGCCGTGCGCATCCTGCTGCCGATGGTCACCGATGCGGGCGAACTGATCCGCATCCGCAAGCGTATCGACGAACTTGCACGCGAAGCGGGTAGATCGGAGCCGGTCGAAGTTGGCGTGATGATCGAAGTGCCGTCGGCTGCATTGCTCGCCGATCAGCTCGCGCAGCACGCCGATTTCCTGTCGATCGGCACCAACGACCTGACCCAATACACGCTCGCGATGGACCGCTGCCAGCCCGATCTCGCGGCGCAGGCGGACGGCCTGCATCCGGCGGTGCTGCGCCTGATCGCGGCGACCGTCGAAGGTGCCGCGAAGCACGGCAAATGGGTTGGCGTGTGCGGCGCGCTCGCCGGCGACCCGCTCGCGATGCCGCTGCTGGTGGGCCTCGGTGTGACCGAGCTGTCGGTCGATCCGGTCTCCGTGCCAGGCATCAAGGCACGCGTGCGCACGCTCGACTATCAGCTGTGTCGCCAGCGCGCCCGCGATGCGCTAGCGCTCGACTCGGCGCAGGCGGTCAGAGCCGCAAGCCGCGCCACGTGGCCCCTCGATTGAAACACTAACGAATTTGAGAACCCGCACGCCGTGCGCCCGGCAGCACGTCTGCCTTCACGCGCGGCGCGATTCTCCGTATAGCTGCACCACTCAACCAAGACCTACCCCTACGAGACAAAATTGGAGATACCGATGGATGGAAATCCGTTTCTGAAGATTCAGCGCCTGGGACGCGCGCTGATGCTGCCGATCGCGGTGCTACCGGTGGCCGGCCTGTTGCTGCGGCTCGGCCAGCCCGACGTGTTCAACATCAAGATGATCGCCGATGCGGGCGGCGCGATCTTCGACAACCTGCCGCTCCTGTTCGCGATCGGCGTGGCGGTCGGCTTCGCGAAAGACAACAACGGCGTCGCGGGTCTGGCTGGCGCGATCGGCTATCTGGTGCAGATCGCGGTGATGAAGGACATCAACGACAAGCTCAACATGGGCGTGCTGTCGGGGATCATCGCGGGCATCGTCGCGGGGCTGCTGTACAACCGCTACAAGGACATCAAGCTGCCCGACTACCTGGCGTTCTTCGGTGGAAAACGCTTCGTGCCGATCGTGACAGGGGTGGTCTGCGTGGTGCTAGGCATCGTATTCGGGCATGTGTGGGAGCCGGTGCAGAACGCGATCGACGTGGCCGGCCACTGGCTCACGACGGCCGGCGCGCTCGGCGCCTTCGTGTTCGGCGTGCTGAACCGGCTGCTGCTCGTCACGGGCCTGCATCACATCCTCAACTCGCTGACGTGGTTCGTATTCGGCACCTTCACGCCGGCGGGCGGTGCGCCCGTCACGGGCGACCTGCACCGCTTCTTCGCTGGCGATCCGACCGCGGGCACCTTCATGACCGGCTTCTTCCCGGTGATGATGTTCGGCCTGCCGGCCGCATGTCTCGCGATGTATCACGAGGCGCCGAAAGAGCGTCGCGCGATGGTGTTCGGCCTGCTGTTCTCGATGGCGCTCACGTCGTTCCTGACCGGTGTGACCGAGCCGATCGAGTTCAGCTTCATGTTCCTCGCGCCGGTGCTGTATGCGATCCACGCGCTTCTGACGGGTCTGTCGCTCGCGATCTGCTCGGCACTCGGGATTCACCTCGGCTTCACGTTCTCGGCGGGCTTCATCGACTACGTGCTGAACTTCGGTCTGTCGACGAAGGGCTGGTGGGCGATTCCGCTCGGCATCGTGTACTCGGTCGTGTACTACGGTCTGTTCCGCTTCTTCATCCGTAAGTTCAACATGGCGACGCCGGGCCGTGAGCCCGCCGCTGCCGACGAGCAGGTCGAGTCGTTCGCGGCGGGCGGTTTCGTCGCGCCGGCGGCTGGTGCGGCCGTGCCGCGTGCACAGCGCTATATCGCGGCGCTCGGTGGCGCGGCGAATCTGTCGGTCGTGGATGCGTGCACGACGCGTCTGCGTCTGTCTGTGGTCGATACGGGGAAGGTCTCGGAAAGCGAACTGAAGTCGATCGGTGCGCGCGGTGTGCTCAAGCGCGGCACGAACAACGTGCAGGTGATCATCGGACCGGAGGCGGACATCATCGCCGATGAGATGCGTACGGCGATCGCGCAGGGTCAGGGCGACGCGGTGAAGGCGGCGGGTGCTGCTGTATCGGCGCCGGCTGCTGCCGCGGCGGCTACCGCTGCCGCGCCGGTCGCGCGAAACGCTGGGCACGCCGATGACGCGCAAGGCGGTCCGCTCGATCCCGATCCGCTGCGCTGGCTCGCCGTGCTCGGCGGCGCGGGCAACGTGGTGTCGCTCGATGCGGTCGCGTCGACGCGTCTGCGGGTAGTCGTGCGCGATCCGTCGGCGGTCGATCGTCAGCGCCTCGCGACGCTCGATACCGCGTGGGTGTCGACCGACACGTTCCATATCGTCGTCGGCGAGGCCGCGCAGCGCTATGCGCAGAAGCTGGCCGAGCGCCTGTCGTCGCAAGGCGGCGGCGCGGGCGCGGCGCCGGTGCCGGCGTGATCGGTTGATGGCTGTCGAGCGCTGTTGAGTTGCACGGCGATCGCAGCACGCCAATAAAAAAGCGGCACCTGGTCCCAAGGTGCCGCTTTCGCGTTTACGACCAGAGCGTGGCGCCTAGGGTCTGTTTACATATGGAACGCACGTGCGAATGCCCGCTATCGGCCGCAGGGCAAGGAGTAAGGAGCGCTGCGTGGCCGCGCCACGTGAGCGACGCACGACGCCGCCATGCGGCCGATAGCGGGCATTCCCCTGGAATGAAATTCAGGCAATGGGGTTGCCGCGAGAAGGGCCGCTCGCTGCGTCATGCTCCTTGCGAATACGTCGAGTATTCGCGGCGTCGCAGTCCTTGCGAGCGGCCCTTCTCGCGGCAACGCACGTGCGTTCCATATGTAAACAGACCCTAGCGAGTCCCTCGCTTTGCCGAGCGCGCCACCTCGCGCGATTCGAGCCACATCACATTGACGACACCGAACGCCAGAGCGACGCCAACGCCGAGAATCCAGCTGAAATACCACATCGCCAACTCCTGTTTGCTGTTGAAGCGTCGTGCCGGTCAATACATCGAATGGTGGTTTTCCTTGATCGCCGCGGCGGTCACCTTGCCGCGCATCACGCGATACACCCAGCCCGTATAGAGCAGGATGATCGGCAGGAACACGATGACGGCGAACAGCATGATCTCGAGCGTCAGGCGGCTCGACGTGGAATCCCACATGGTCAGGCTGCTGCGGCCGTCGAGTGACGATGGCATGATGAACGGGAACATCGAGAAGCCCGCGGTCAAGATCAAGCCGACGATCATCAACGACGTCGACAGAAACGCCGTCGCCTCGAAGCGCGAACGCGCGAGCAGCACCGCGAGCACCCCGCCGAGGAGACCCGCGAGCGGCGCAATCGCCATCCACGGGTAGAGCGCGTAGTTGTTCAGCCACAAACCCGGCGCGCCGATCACGGTCTTCATCAACGGATTGGAGACGGCGTCGAGCGGCGGCGCGTCGACGATCTGATAGCCGCCGATCATCGTCGCGACGAACGCACCCGCGACGAGAAACAGCACCACCGTGCACAGCGCCGCGAGCCGCAGCGCCTTCGACGCGCGCTCGTGAACCACCCCATCGGTCTTCCACTTGACGAACGCGGCGCCGTGCGCGGCCAGCATCGACACGCTGACGAGTCCCGTCAGCAGCGCGAACGGATTGAGCAGGCCGAAGAAGCTGCCGTGATAGGTGACGCGCAGATCGGTATCGAACGAGAACGGCACGCCTTGCAGCAGATTGCCGAACGCGACACCGAACACCAGCGCCGGCACGAAGCCGCCGATAAAGAGGCCCCAGTCCCACGCGTTGCGCCAGCGCGGATCCTCGCGCTTGCCGCGATAGTCGAAGCCGACCGGGCGGAAGAACAGCGCGAACAGCACGAGCAGCATCGCGAAGTAGAAGCCTGAGAAGGATGCCGCGTAGGCGAGCGGCCACGCGGCGAACATCGCCGCGGCCGCGGTCACGAACCAGACCTGGTTGCCTTCCCACGTCGCGCCGACCGTGTTCACGACGATGCGTCGCTCGGAGTCAGTGTTGGCGATGAACGGCAGCAGGATCGCTGCGCCCATGTCGAAGCCGTCGGTGAGCGCGAAGACGATCAGCAGTACACCTATCAACACCCACCAGATCAGTCTGAGAGCTGCGTAGTCCATATGGGTTCCTCCTCCGGGGCGGTGCAGCGGTGCGTCATGCGGCCGTGTTCGACAGTGGCTGCGTCACCGGCTGTCCGATCTCGTGGTGATAGCGGCCCGTATGCAGCGACGAAGGGCCGAGCCGCGCGTACTTGAACATCAGCATGATCTCGATGACGAACAGCCCCGTGTAGAACAGCACGAAGCCGCCGATGCTCAGATACAGATCGCGCGGCGTCAGCGTCGACGCGGCCAGGTTGGTCGGCAGAATGCCCGCGATGCTCCACGGCTGGCGGCCCATTTCCGCGACGATCCAGCCGAGCTCGGCGGCGAGCCACGGCAGCGGAATCGCGATGACCGCCCAGCGCAGAAACCAGCGACGCTTTTCGAGCAGCAACGTGCGCTGCGCGCAGAACCAGAAGGCGAGCACGAAGGTGGCGAGGAACAGCAGGCCAAGGCCGACCATCGTGCGGAACGAGAAGAACAGTGGCAACACCGGCGGAACCGTGCTTCGTGCCGCCGCGGCGATCTGGTCTGGCGTCGCGTCGATGACGTTCGGCGTGAACCGCTTGAGCAGCAGGGCGTAGCCGAGATCGTCCTTGTACTTGTCGAACTCCGCATGCGCCTCGTCGCTGGAGTCGCCGCCCTTTAACCGCTGCAACGCCGAATAGGCGAGCATGCCGTCCTTGATGCGACCTTCGTTTTGGGCGATCAGGTCGCGCAGGCCGACCACGGGTTCGTCGAGCGAGCGGGTCGCGATAATGCCGAGCGCGTACGGCACACGGATCGCATAGTCGGTGCGTTGCTCTTTCTGATTGGGGATGCCAAATATCGTGAACGGTGCCGGCGCGGGCGCGGTCTCCCATTCGGATTCGATCGCGGCGAGCTTGATCTGCTGGACTTCACCGGTGCGATAGCCGGATTCGTCGCCCAGCACGATCACGCACAGCGCCGACGCGAGGCCGAAGCCGGCGGCGATCGCGAACGAGCGCAGCGCGAACTCGGTGTCGCGGCGCTTCAACAGATACCACGACGACACGCCGAGTACGAACATCGCCGCGGTCACGTATCCAGCTGATACCGTGTGCACGAACTTGACCTGTGCAACCGGGTTGAAGATCACCGAGCCGATGCTGTCGAGCTCCATGCGCATCGTCTGATAGTTGAACTTCGCGCCGACCGGATTGTTCATCCAGCCGTTGGCAATCAGAATCCACAGCGCCGACAGGTTCGAACCGAGCGCGACACAGAACGTGACGATCAGATGCTGGATTTTTGACAATCTGTTCCAGCCGAAAAAGAACAGACCGACGAACGTCGATTCGAGGAAGAACGCCATCAGCCCTTCGAAGGCGAGCGGCACGCCGAAAATGTCGCCGACGTAATGCGAGTAATAAGCCCAGTTGGTGCCGAACTGAAACTCGAGCGTGAGGCCGGTCGCGACGCCCATTGCAAAGTTGATGCCGAATAGCTTGCCCCAGAACTGCGTCATGTCCTTGTAGATCTGCTTGCCGGTCATCACGTAGACCGATTCCATGATGACGAGCAACCAGGCGAGACCGAGCGTGAGCGGCACGAACAGAAAGTGATAAAGCGCCGTGATGGCGAACTGGAACCGCGACAGTTCTACGACTTCGCTAACGGGCATGTTGATCACCTCGAGACGGATGCGGGGCGGGCACCGACAGCAGCGCCTGCGCGACCTGCTCAGGCGGCAGCATCATGTGCTGCGCCTGTGGATGATTGAAGAATGTGTACTTGAGCGCCATCAGTAGGACGAACTTGATGGCGAGGATGATGGCGATATCGCGCGCCAGCGTTGGACCGCGCACCCACCTGGTGAACCGGCCGCGCAAGCGCGACCGGACAGTGCTGCTGCGATTCAGGGCTATGGTCATGATCGGTCGAAGACGACTTCACGCCGGTGAGTCCGGCTGGATCCAGACCGCCCTGGCCGTCAGGCAGTCTGGCGAATGCATGCCGATTGTAGGAGGTGAACCTCGCGCGCTCAGGTTTAGCCATGCGGCAACACGTCGCGAAACTTGCCGCGTCTGTGCAGTATTGCTACCGGACTTGCGATACGTCAAGAAACGCTTACCGGCCTCGACAGGCCGGCTTGCGGATAGGCCGTCGCGAATGCGCGGCCGCGGGGACGCAAGAAAGGGCGAAAAGAATGAAAAAGCCCCGCCGTCTTGCGAGGGCGGGACTTGAGCGCGATGGTCGCTAAATGGCGCGATCGATTAACGCGTGTCGTTTTTACCTATGTCATGGGCGGGACACAATTGACGCGCGCATGGCTTCGACGCTTTACGCGTATTCGGTCAGCGCGCCGCGCATCTTCTTCATCGCGCTGGCTTCGATCTGGCGGATACGTTCGGCCGACACACCGAACTCGTCGGCCAGCTCGTGCAACGTGGAGCCGCCCGAGCCATCGTCGGCCACCTTCAGCCAGCGCGCTTCGATGATGCGGCGGCTGCGCGGATCGAGCGCGTCGAGCGCGCTTGCGATGCCGTCGCTTTGCAGCCGGTCGCGCTGACGCGAAGCCAGCACGGCAGTCGGCTCACTATGCGAGTCGGCCAGATAGGCGATTGGCGCGTACGACTCCTCGCCGTCTTCGACCTGACCTTCGAGCGCGATATCGCCGCCCGACAGACGCGTCTCCATCTCCGCGACCTCTTCGCGCTTCACGTTCAGCTCCGTCGCGAGACCTTCGATCTCGTCCGGCGTGAACGCGCCAAGCCCCTGCTTGTGGCTGCGCAGGTTGAAGAACAGCTTACGCTGCGCCTTGGTGGTGGCGACCTTCACCATGCGCCAGTTGCGCAGGATGTACTCGTGGATCTCGGCCTTGATCCAGTGCATCGCGTACGACACGAGGCGCACGTTTTGCTCGGGATCGAAGCGCTTGACCGCTTTCATCAGGCCGATGTTGCCTTCCTGGATCAGATCGGCGTGCGGCAACCCGTAACCGAGGTAGTTACGCGCGATGGACACGACGAGTCGCAGGTGCGACAGCACCAGGCGGCGCGCAGCCTCCAGATTGTCGTGTTCGCGCAATTCGGTGGCGAACTGGCGTTCCTCCGCCGGCGTCAGCATCGGAATCCGGTTGACCGCCTGGATGTAGGCGTCGATGTTGCCGAGGTGACCAGACAGCAGCGAGGAATGCGAGAGCGCCAGTGCACCTGCCGGAGCGGCCTTAGCCGACGACGGGCTCAAAGTACTCGGAAGGGTCATTGCATGGCTCACGTGTGAAGCTCCTTTGGAATCAGACAATAGCGTACTCAGTAAACGACTCCAGCGATGGATGTTAGCACTCGGATCTACCGAGTGCTAATACTTAGAGGTCGCAGGGGCATCCGAGTTCCCGAAAATCCTATTGAGTTTTGACTTCTGATAGCCATCATACGCTCTATTTGCCTTGCGCGTTGGACCTGTACAAAGTACTGCCAGGAGCGCTTGCAGGCTCATGTTTGACTGATATCGTCCCGTTTTAAGAGAATAATTGCTGTTCGTGGGGCATTATCTGGGAAATACTTGCTCTTGAATTCGTGCTTGGAATAAAGGGGGCGCTCGCTTAATACCCGGCAGTATGGGGGGCGGATGAACAGGCAGAATCTTGTGGTGCGTGGGCTTACTCTAAAAAGCACGTTTGCCGTTCTGCTGGGTGCGGCGGGCGCATCCCAAGCTGAGCAGTTCGGCGTGCAGGTGGCCGCCGGCGTCGGCGACCATCACGTCAGGACGCTCGATCTCGGCGTGGTCTGGGATCCAAACCTGACCTGGTGGGAGATCGGCGACTGGCATTTCGCGCTGCTCGGCGAGGCGCATGTCGCGTGGTGGCACACCAGTGAAGGAAACGTTCATGACAACATCGGCGAGATCGGCGTGACGCCGGTAATCCGCTTCATCAGGTCGTCGGGTTCGGTGCGGCCATTCATCGAGGTGGGTGCCGGCGTCCGGCTGCTGACCAGCCCGCGCATTTCTTCCGACTTCACGTTGGGCACCTCGTTCCAGTTCGCCGAGATGGCGGGCGTCGGGTTGCAGTTCGGCGCTCGTGAGCAGTATGTCGCCGGCTACCGCTTCCAGCATGTCTCCAATGGCGGTATCAAAGAGCCGAATCCTGGTATAAATTTCAGCCAGCTATATTTGCAATATCACTTCTGACCGTGGCCGCCTGCGGCTCGCGGTGTTCGAGGGGCTCTGCAATGGCGGCAAAGATGATCGAAGCGATTCGCGGGCTCGAGCGAGAGCGTTTTCGCGCGATGGTCGATGGCGATGGGCAGTCGCTTGACACGCTGCTCGCGGACAACGTGAGCTACGTCCATACGAATGGCAAGCGCGAGACGAAGCGGCAGTTCATCGACGGGATCACCGCGGGGCGCCGTCGTTATCGGCAAATCGAGGTGCAGTCGCAGGATGTCTTGCCGGCCGGGCGCGAGACCTACGTCGTCACGGGCCGCGCGCTGATCGAGATGGAGGCCAACAACGGCGCGCTCCTGTTTCCGATTGCCTATACCGCGATTCACACGCACGAAGACGGGCAGTGGCGACTGATCGCGTGGCAGGCGACCCGTTGCGCGCTCGAGTGAGATTCTCATCGGGCGGGCGCGCCTCGTGAGCGCGTCTCCAGCGGCAGCGGAATGCGGGTGTGCACTCCGCTGCAGCAGGCTCGAGGCCCAACGCGAATTCACGCGGTCGCGCATTCGCCAGCTTTGTCGCGGCTGTTTGCGCCGTGCTCGTCTACATCGGCATCCGCGTCGCGCGCCTCGCGCGTGCCGCGCATCGCTACCTCTCCCGCATACGGATGCCGCGCCGCAACCGGAAGCCGCGTGCAGCGTTCCGCCACGCGCCTGATCGTCGCGAGATCCGAGAAATCCAGACCGCTGTCGATACCCATCGCGTCGAGATTCATCGCGACTGTGACGAGATCGACGTTGCCGGTGCGCTCGCCATTGCCGAACAGACAGCCTTCGATGCGATCCGCGCCCGCCAGCAGCGCGAGCTGCGCCGCGGCCACGGCGGTGCCGCGATCGTTGTGCGGATGCACCGACAGCACGATGCTGTCGCGGTAACCGAGGTTGCGATGCATCCATTCGATCTGGTCGGCGAACACGTTCGGCGTGGCCGCTTCGACGCTTGCCGGCAGGTTGACGATCATCTTGTGATCGCGCGTAGGCCGCCACGTTTGCGCGAGCGCGTCGCACACCTCGCGCGCGAACGGCAGCTCGGTCGTGTTGAAGGTCTCGGGCGAGTACTGGAAGGTCCAGCGCGTGCCCGGCCGCGCCTGCGCGTGTTCCTTGATGAGGCCCGTGCCTTCGACGGCAAGCGCCTTGATCTCATCCTTCGACTGCTGGAACACGATGCGCCGGAACGACGGGCAGATCGCGTTGTACAGATGCACGATCGCGCGCGGCGCGCCTTCGAGCGCGTCGAACGTGCGTGCGATCAGCTCCGCGCGCGACGGCACGAAGACTTCGATCGTGACGTCGTCGGGAATGCGTTGCTCGTCGATCAGCTTGCGAGCGAAGTCGAAATCGGTCTGCGACGCCGACGGAAAGCCCACTTCGATTTCCTTGAAACCGATCGCGACCAGCATCTCGAAGTACTCGAGCTTCTGGGCAGCGTTCATCGGTTCGATCAGCGCCTGATTGCCGTCGCGCAGGTCCGTGCTCATCCAGACGGGTGCGGCGTCGACCGTGCGACTCGGCCATTTGCGGCCGGTCAGCCGGACGGCGGGAAAAGGGCGGTACTTTTCAGCGGGGTTGCGCAACATGGTGAGGTGCCTCATTCGTGGTGTCGTCGGCGGAGGGTGGCGACGTCGAGCGGTTGGCCGACTGTTCACGCATGCACGCTGCGGATGCTGCCCATGCAACGTACATGTGATCCTCTCGCATCGTCCGCGCGGTAAACGGACGAATGCAAACGACGACAGGTTGTGGAGAACTACGACGGGGGTGAAGCGAAACTGCGGGAACTACGGGGAGGACCGCCGACGGCAACCGGAGCTGCCAGCGCGCGGCGCTACGCGAGACTTACGCCAGGCGTAGCGATAGGGGCCGCGCCAGGCGGCCGGAGATAATTCGGAGGGTGTTCGGAAGGGAACGCATGAGGCCAAATGTATGACGGCGTGCGTTGGCCTGTCAACCCGCGGCCGTCAGGCCGCCGTCTTCGCGATATCGACGATCAGCTCGACCTGCCGCTCGAGCGCGCCAGGCACCGGCGCTTCGCCGCGCAGCACGGCGTCGATCCAGGCGGCCGTGGTCGCCGCGTCGCGCGCTTCGGGCAGCTCGACTTCGGGCGCATCGGGCGACGAGCGCTCGTGCGGCAGCCGCGTCTCGCAGATGCCGTCATGCAGCCAGTCGACCTGCACCTGGCGGCGCGTATCGGCGACCGCCTCGCCTTCGGTGCCGCGCGCGAGCAGCGCACCGCCGACGGCCGCATCGGGATGCGTGACGAACAACTGAGTGAGACTGTCGCGATACGGCGGATGCGTGTAGTTCACGAGCCGCAATCCCGCGGGCGCGAACGGCTGCAGCAGCTTCACGAGCGTATGCGTCGAATTGCGCACGCCCATGCGCCGGCGCAGCGCGAGCAGGCGCGCGAGCTTGGGCGCCAGTACGTCGATCGAGGCGAACGCGACGCGGCGCTCCGCAAGTCCAGCTTCGATCTGCGCGTGCGACTGCGCATGGGCGATGCGCAGATGTGTGAAGATTTCCGCGCTCGTCACCCGACCCGGATCCTCGGTGACGCCGTGTACCAGCACCGGCACGCCTTCGCGGGCGAGCAGCAGCGCGAGCAGCGGCACGAGGTTCGGCTGCTTGCGCGCGCCGTTGTACGACGGAATCGACACCGGCCGAAACGCGCCGTGCGGCAGCCGCACCGGCTCGAACGACGTATGCGCGGCGGCCAGCATCGCGGCGAGTTCGTCGGCGGTTTCGCCTTTCACGCGATACGCGAGCAGCACCGCGCCGAGTTCGAGATCGTCGACGCGGCCGTCGAGCATCGCGGTGTAGAGCGAGCGCGTGTCGTCGGCGGTCAGCGCGCGGGCGCCATTCGGGCCGCGGCCGATTTCCTTGATGAATCGGGCCCAGGGGAAGGAAGAAGTGGTATCGGTGGAGTCGGTCATCGTGCGCAAGAGGCGGGTGGCGTGCCGCGCCTGGCGGTTCGCTACGCCATTCGGGGAACAGTTCGGTGTGAGTATCGCATCTATGGCGAGCGGGCGAACAGCAACGAAGCGGGCACGCAGTGGCGCGCGACGGGCCGCCTGACACGCCTCCGCGCCGTGCCGCGGGTTACACTCGATGTTTCTCGCCGCCTCGGCGGCGCACATCGGAAAACGGAGAACGGGATGAGTTACGTATTTGCACCGGCACCGCAGGTCGCGGTGCCGGTCGTGGGGTCGGGCGAGCAGTTCGCGGTGCGCCGCATCTACTGCGTGGGGCGCAACTACGAGGCGCACGCGCGTGAAATGGGCCACGACCCGGACCGCGAGCCGCCGTTCTTCTTCACGAAGCCGGCCGATGCGATCGTGTACGTCGCGCCGGGCACGACCGGCGAATTCCCGTATCCGTCGCAGACCAGGAACGTCCATTTCGAAATGGAAATGGTCGCGGCGATCGGCGAGGGCGGCAAAGACATCCCCGTCGACCGCGCGCTCGATCACGTCTACGGCTACGCGCTCGGTCTCGACATGACGCGCCGCGACCTGCAAGGCGAAGCGAAGAAAATGGGTCGTCCGTGGGATACCGCCAAGGGCTTCGATCACTCGGCGCCGCTCGGCCCGATCCATCCGGCTTCGACGGTTGGTCACATCGGCAAAGGAGAGATCTGGCTGTCGGTGAATGGCGAGGACAAGCAGCGCGCGGATGTGTCGCAGCTGATCTGGTCGGTGGCCGAGACGATCGCGTATCTGTCGACGCTGTTCGAACTGCGGCCTGGCGACCTGATTTTCACCGGCACGCCGGAAGGCGTCGGCGCGGTCGTCAAGGGTGACCTGATGAAGGGCGGCGTGGACGGGCTCGGCGAGTTCAGCGTGCGCGTCGTCTGAGACGGCTTGCGTGCAGGTGGAGGAGGCAGACAACATGAAGCTCTACAGCTATTTCCGTAGCTCGGCGTCGTATCGCGTGCGCATCGCGCTGAACGTGAAGAACCTGTCGTACGACTACGTACCCGTGCACCTCGTGCGCGAAGGCGGCGAGCAGCTGAAGCCCGCGTATCGCAAGATCAACCCCGACTGCATCGTGCCGACGCTCGCCGACGGCAGTCATTTGCTGCCGCAGTCGCTCGCGATCATCGAGTATCTCGAGGAGACGCATCCCGAGCCGCCGCTGCTACCAAAGGCACCGCTCGATCGCGCGTATGTGCGCTCGGTGGCGCTGCAGGTCGCGTGCGAGATTCATCCCCTGAACAATCTGCGCGTGCTGCGCTATCTGAAGCACACGTTGCGAGTCGACGACGACGCGAAGGACGCGTGGTACCGGCACTGGATCGACGCGGGCTTCGCGACGCTGGAGACGCATCTTGCCGGCGACGCGCGCACCGGCAAACTGTGTTTCGGCGACGCACCGACACTCGCCGACGCGTGCCTGATTCCGCAGGTATTCAACGCGCAGCGCTTCAAGGTCGACACCGCAAAGTTTCCGACGATCCAGCGCATCTACGATCACGCGATGCAACTCGATGCGTTCGCGCGCGCGGCGCCGGGCGTGCAGCCGGACGCGGAGTGAGCCCGGGATCGCTGACACGTCGAGGGCAGCTTGAAACGAAAAAAAGGGCGCTCCGCGGAGTGCCCTTTTCCTTTGGTTCGCCGCGAGCGCCGAGCGCCGCAACGATCACGCGATCAGCCGCCCAGTAGCGCGTCCGAGAACTCCTCCGCGCTGAACGGCTGCAGGTCCTCGACCTTTTCGCCGACGCCGATGAAATACACCGGAATCGGCCGCTGCCGCGCGATCGCCGCGAGGATGCCGCCCTTCGCGGTGCCGTCGAGCTTGGTGACGATCAGGCCGGTGAGCCCGAGCGCGTCGTCGAACGCCTTGACCTGTGTGAGCGCGTTCTGGCCGGTGTTCGCGTCGATCACGAGCAGCACTTCGTGCGGCGCGCCGTCCTGCGCCTTGCCAATCACGCGCTTCACCTTGCGCAGTTCTTCCATCAGATGCAGTTGCGTGGGCAGGCGGCCGGCCGTGTCGGCCATCATCACGTCGATCTTGCGCGCGCGCGCGGCGCCGACCGCGTCGAAGATCACCGCGGCCGGGTCGCCGCTTTCCTGCGCGACCACGGTCACGTTGTTGCGCTGGCCCCACACGGCGAGTTGCTCGCGCGCGGCGGCGCGGAACGTGTCGCCGGCGGCGAGCAGCACCGATTGGTCAAAGCTCTGCAGATGCTTCGCGAGCTTGCCGATGCTCGTGGTTTTGCCCGCGCCGTTGACGCCGGCGATCATCATCACGAGCGGCTGCGCGCGGCCGAGCATCAGCGATTTTTCGAGCGGCTTGAGCAACTCGACGAGCAGTGTGCGCAAGGCGGTTTTGACCTGCTGGGGGGCCGTCAGGCGTTCGCTGCGCACTTTCTCACGCAGCGCTTCGAGCAGGAATTCGGTCGCCTCGACGCCGGCGTCAGACATCAGCAGCGCGGTTTCGAGTTCCTCGTACAGGTCCTCGTCGATCTTCGTGCCGACGAAAATGCCGGTCAGGTTCGAACTGGTTTTCGCGAGGCCGCTCTTCAGACGCGTAAGCCACGAGCGCTTCGCGCCGGCATCCTGCACGGGCGGCGGGACGATTTCGACGGTGTCGAGCATGGCGTCTGGCGGCTCGGGCTGCGGCTCGATGATCGTCGTGGCCACAGAAACGGGGGGCGCGGTAGGCTCGATCGGTTCGGCGGGCGCAACGGGCGCGGCCTCGGCCTCGGGTGCCGCGCCGTCTTGCGCCGCTAGCGATTCGTCTGCGGCGGTATCGGACTCTTTCGAGCCCTTGAATCGTTTGAAAAAGCTGAACATGATCTGACGTATGGGAGAGCGCGCCGATGCGCGCAGCCGGCACGGGACCGGCGAAGCGGTGGGCAGCGCCGGGATGCGAAAAGGCGGGGCGCTGGCAGCCGCACATTTTATCAGGCGTGCTGCGGCGCGTCGTATTGGCCGCTCGGCCAGGCTGGACGCGCGCCACCCCTGTGGTAACGTGAGCGCTCCGGCCCGCGCGCATCGACGCCGCGGGCGTGTTCATCACCTAGCTGAAACTGCACGATACTGCATGCCTCGTTTAGCACCTTCACGCGCCGCTGGCGCTTCGTCCAAAAGTAGCAAACCGCATGCCATTCGCATCATCGGCGGCGACTGGAAACGCACGCCGCTGCCCGTGCTCGATCTGGACGGCTTGCGCCCGACGCCCGACCGCGTCCGCGAAACGCTGTTCAACTGGCTCGGCCAGCGTCTGGACGGCCAGCACTGCCTCGATCTGTTCGCTGGTAGTGGGGCGCTCGGCTTCGAGGCCGCGTCGCGCGGCGCCGCTCGCGTACTGATGGTGGAGCGTCATGCGCGCGCTGCCGGCCAGTTGCGCGCAAACCAGCAGCGGCTCGATGCACGCATGATCGAAATCGCCGAGGCGGACGGCCTGCGTCTTGCGGCGAGTCTCGCGCCAGGCTCATTCGACGTCGTGTTCCTCGATCCGCCGTTCGATGCCGACCTGCTCGGCAAGGCGCTCGCGGTGGCCGTGCCGCTCGTGCGCGCCGGCGGCTATCTTTATGTCGAGGCCGGCGAAGCGCTCGAACCGGCCGCTCACGAGCCGCTGTCAGGCTGGGAACTCGTTCGGCAGGGCAAAGCGGGCGCTGTGCACTTTCATTTGCTGCAGCGCGAAAATAAGGAATAATGCGCGTTCCAAAAAAGGGCCGGGCGGTTTATCGTCATCCGCGCCGGTGCGAAATGCGTCGCCCGGACGTGCCCTTTTGTCTGAAGAGAGGAGAAGTCTCATGGTAGTCGCCGTGTACCCGGGCACGTTCGACCCGCTGACGCGCGGTCACGAAGACCTCGTTCGGCGCGCGTCGAGCATTTTCGACACGCTGGTGGTGGGTGTGGCCGACAGCCGTGCCAAGAAGCCGTTTTTCACTCTCCAGGAGCGCCTCGCGATTGCGCATGAGGTGCTCGGCCACTATCCGAACGTCCAGGTGATGAGCTTCAAGGGACTGCTGAAGGACTTCGTGCGGACCAACAACGCTCGGGTGATCGTCAGGGGGCTGCGCGCGGTGTCGGACTTCGAGTACGAGTTCCAGATGGCGGGCATGAACCGTTATCTGCTACCCGACGTCGAGACGATGTTCATGACGCCGTCCGATCAGTATCAGTTCATCTCGGGCACGATCGTGCGCGAGATCGCGCAATTGGGCGGCGACGTCAGCAAGTTCGTGTTCCCGTCCGTCGAAAAATGGCTGAAGGAGAAGGTCGCTTCGCTGGATCCGCAGGACGGCGCTCAGGGGACCTGAGCCTGAGTCGCGCGAATGCCGGTTTTGACGGATCAAGACCGGCCAGGCCTCGGTGATCGGCGCCAGGTGCATCGGTCGGCTGTTCCAAGTAATGTTGGCGAGCCGTATTGGCGGCGAACGTCAATCCTGTCGTTATGCACGGGCATCGGTGTATTCGATGGTTCGCGCAAGCTGCGATGTCAATGATGATGCGAAGAACAAGAATTGTCTCTTCATTGCAAACGGGGCGATCATCAATAGTCACGCCGGCTTGTCAGGTTCCTACGGGACCCTATCCGGAAAACGTCACGGGCGTGGGCAATCGATATACCTTTGTCCAATTCGCCGAGTATGAACTGACGAAGCGCACCAGTACGGTACGATGGATTTCAACAGGGTGACAGGTGCCGCATACGTGGAATTGCCGGAGCGGAGCAACTAGACGGGCATTGCAAGAGGAATGAGGAGTTTTTCCTAACCGGATAGTGCCGGCTTAACCGAAGCAGAACAATGTCAGCTTCCCTTCGCAGCTTTCGTGAACGCCTCGGCAAGTTTGTCGAAGTGCCGGAGGGCCGCGGGCGTCAGCTCGACCTGTTTGCGGCGAGCGTCTTCGGTGTCGTTGAGCAGGAGCCAGCCCTTTTCGCGCATTGACGTGATACGGGCATGCAAGGTAGCCGGCGACCCCAGCGCACTTTGGGCCATCATGTCTCGAACCGACAGGCGTTCGTTCTTTTGCCTCATGCGAGCAACGAACTCCAGGATCTTTTCTTCGAGCGGATCGAGCGCGGGAAGTGCGGGAAGACCTCGCAGTGCTTCGGTCAATTGAAGAAATCGAAGATAGATATCAGCAGGGCGGCTCATGACCATCGCTCCAACGAAAACGCCGCTCACCCGAGCGCGGAAAGCGAACCTTGATGCCCTGCGACAACCGGGCTTCTCTATTTTATCTCCATGTCCAGCTTACGTTTGGGTGTGCTCCCGGTCGCGGGCACGGCCATCGCGTTCGCGCTGTCGCTCGGGATCAACCAGGAAGTCTTCACGCACATCGAGTTCCACGCGAACCATTTCTCTCAGGTTTGGCCGTTACAAAAACTATAACGATACAGTCGCGCGTTGCCAAGGTTCGTGCGGGTGATCAACTCGAGCCGTCGCTGGAGGACGATTGGCTGCTTTCCGAAGGCGGATTCAACCGGTCGATGCAAAACCAGGATCGTCGATCAAGTGGCGAAGGCTGTAGGGCGCTACGTGCTCGTAGAGGATCGGCCAATCTACCGCGAGTAGCGGAATCGTTGGGTCTTTCCGACACCAGTACGCAACAAACCGCGCCCAGCCCCCGAGAAACATTCCGTTGCCAGAACTCAGCAGACACGGAGGGCGAGCGACAGGCGGAACCAGCATCCGCGGCATTCCCGCCGCCAGGGTTTCAAGGGCGTCCGACGATTCGTGTGACGCCAGCAGACTGTCCTCGGTATCAGACAGGTATCGACGTACTTCTTCTGCGACGCATGTGCTGCGAAGTTCCAGGTAAGAGGCGCGGACTTCATCAAGTACTGAAGTGGGCACACACGAATAATTGGAGCCACCCAGCCTTTCCAAAGCAGCGCGCCTGACGAAGTCAGGAAGCGCCCCCAACCTTGTTTCGCAGCCGAGCAACGCATCTTGAAAGACGGGATAGCACGCGAGCCATGCAGCAGGCGGGCGGCCTACTGGTCGGCGTGCCGATAGCCACCGGTTCGTCCGGATAGCGCGTTCCGTTCCAGCCTGTTCTCTCAGATTCATCGCTATAAAAAGCATATCAATATGGACGCGGCTCTGCATGCTTGTCGAGCCGGGCATAAAGCTATACATGGGTTTTCGGTCGCGTCGCGCAGAACTTGAGGGCCTCGAGAAATTTTTTCCGTGAGCGTCACGATATCTGTGACCGAAAGCCTGCTGCTTGTGCTCGCGGAACGCCATACGGGCACGCTATGATGCATTCGGCAAAAGCAACCGAGGATGGCTCACCGCAATGTCTAGCTTACGTTTGCATTTTTGGTCGATCGCTGGGACCCTGATCGCGTTCCTGGCGTCGCTGTGGATCAATCAGGAGGTGTTTACGCACACGTCTTTCGTGCGAGGCGTCAACTGGATTTTCCTGCCGTCTGGTGTTCGGCTTCTCAGCACGTTGCTGGTTGGGTTCGATGGTGCACTCGGCCTGCTGCTTGCCGGACTGATTACAGACTTTCTGTACTGGTTTCCGCATGACCCGGTGCGTGCAATAGCAGGCGCTTTGCTTGGGTCACTGGCACCGTATCTGGTCTACAGGTTTGCGCTCGAGTATTTCGATCTGCGCGCATCGCTGACGAACCTGACGCCGAAGCGGCTGCTTGTTCTGGCTGTCGCCTATTCGGGAGCAAATACGCTGTTTCACCACCTGTGGTTCGCGCTGGCCGGTACGACGAAGAACTGGTTCGAAAGCTTCTTCACGATGTTTGTGGGTGATCTGGCCGGCGCGCTAATCATTCTGTACGTGATGAAGGCACTGCTGGCCTTGTTGCCGAAACAGCCCGGCAATTCCCGCGTGTCGAATGGCATGTTCAGCATCCAGTTGGCGTTGAACAGCGCATATGCCAACCAGTTTGCGACGAAGGCTACCTGGCCGAGAAGCGCAGCCGTCCATGATCCTGGCGTGGGATTGCACGGCCGTGCGGGGGCGAAAAAGCTATAATGTATTGTTTTCTCTAGCAAAGTTGGTGGCGGCATGGCCCTGATGATTACCGACGAGTGCATCAATTGCGACGTCTGCGAGCCCGAGTGCCCGAACGACGCGATTTCGATGGGCCCGGAAATCTATGTGATCGACCCGAAGAAGTGCACCGAGTGCGTCGGTCATTTCGACGAGCCGCAATGCGTTCAGGTGTGTCCGGTCGAGTGCATTCCGCGTGACCCGAACCACTTGGAAACGCCCGAAGGTTTGATGGCGAAATATCACGCGTTGCAGGCCGCCAAGGGCACCTGACGTTCGCGGGAGACGCGCAAAAGAAAACGGCGAAGGCCTGCGGGCCTTCGCCGTTTTCTTTTGGGGGCGGCGTTTCCGTTATCCGACGTAAGCGCTGAAAATGCCGCGCAAAGCGTCGAGCAGTATGTCGCATTCGGCGTCGGTGCCGACCGAGATCCGCAAATGCTGGTCGATGCGCGGCGCGTTGAAATGCCGCACGAAGATTTCCTTTTGCCGCAGCCGCGACGCGAGCGTCGCCGCGTCGTACCCCCCATGCCGCGCGAACAGCAGATTCGCCGCCGATGGCACCACCTCGAAGCCGAGCGCGGTCAATTCCGCCGCAAGCCGTTCGCGGCTCGCGATCACCTTCCCGCAGCATTCGCGAAACCACGCGTCGTCTTCGTAGGCGGCGGTGGCCGCGACTTGCGCGAGGCGGTCGAGCGGGTACGAATTGAAGCTGTCCTTCACGCGATTGAGCGCATCGATCAACGCAGGATCGCCGAACGCAAAGCCGACGCGCATGCCGGCGAGCGAACGCGACTTCGACACGGTCTGCACGACGAGCAGATTCGGATAGCGCGCGATCAGCGCAATCGCCGACTCGGCGCCGAAGTCGACATACGCTTCGTCAATCACCACGACCGAATCAGGATGGCTCGCGACGAGGCGTTCGATTTCCGCGAGCGGCAGCGGCCGGCCGGTCGGCGCGTTCGGATTCGGAAACAGGATGCCGCTGTTGGGCACCGTGTAGTCGTCGACGTCGATCGCGAAGCTGTCGTCGAGGGGGATGGTCCGGTAGTCGACCTCGAACAGCTTCGCGTAGGTCGGATAGAAGCTGTAAGTGATGTCGGGAAACAGCAGCGGCTTGTCGTGCTTGAGCAAGGCCTGGAAAGTTAGCGCGAGTACCTCGTCCGAGCCGTTGCCCGTGAACACCTGCTCGGCGCGGATGCCGTGATACGCGGCGACCGTTTCGCGCAGCTTGCGTGCGCTCGGATCGGGATAGCGGCGCAGTGCGTCGGCCGTGTCGCCGAGCTCGCGGCGGATCGCGTCTAGCACGCGCGGCGACGGCGGATACGGATTCTCGTTGGTATTCAGCTTCACCGGATGCGCGAGCGCGGGCTGCTCGCCCGGCACGTACGGCGTCAGACGGTGAACGATGTCGCTCCAGTAGCGGCTCAAGCGATTCTCCTGGCGGGGCCGATTGCGGGTGTCGATGAGTGTGGCGCGCGTCAGCTGTTGTTACGATGCAGTTGCATCATTGCGCGTTCGAGCTCGCCCTTGATGATCTGCGGCATCACCGCGAGCGCGCGTTCGATCGACGCGTCGATGACCTCCTGCTCTTCTCGCCGCGGCGGCTTCAGCACATAGTTCGCGACGTCCGGCTTCGCGCCGGCGCGCGCGCTTTCGGGAATCAGATCGCGCGGATGGCCGATGCCGATCCGCAGCCGCCAGTATTGCTGCGACGACAGATGCGCGCTGATGTCCTTCAGCCCATTATGCCCGCCGCTGCCGCCGCCGAGCTTCAGCTTGACGCTGCCGGGTGGCATGTCGAGCTCGTCGTGCGCGACGAGGATCTCGTCGGGAAGAATCTTGAAGAATTGCGCGAGCGCGACGACCGATTGACCAGAGCGGTTCATGTAGGTTTGCGGCTCGAGCAGATGCACTTCCTCGCCATGCAACCGCGCTTTCGCGTAAAAGCCGTGAAAGCGCCGCTCGTCGCGCAGCGCGGTGCCGGCCTCGCGCGCGAGTTGATCGACCAGCCAGCAGCCGGCGTTGTGACGCGTCGCGGTGTATTCGGCGCCCGGATTGCCGAGCCCGACGATCAGCTTGATCATGATTGCGTGAGTCCACCAAGTCAGGAAGTGAAACGTACCGGACTAGAAAAGCCGAAAAAAAACCCGCCAGGGCGAACCTCGGCGGGTCACATCGACCGTTTCATAGGAAACGGATCGAGAGGATTGCTTGCTTCGAACCGGAAGGCTCTTAAGCAGCCGGCGTTTCGCCACCTTCAGCAGCAGCAGCGTCTTCAGCGATTGCGCCAGCCGGGATCGTTGCAGCAGCGACCACCGGGTTTTCCGCGTCGACGTGGGCCACGAGCGCCACACCTGCCGGCAACGGGATGTCCTTCGCGTGAACCGATTGACCTGCTTCGATCTTCGCGAGGTCGACTTCGATGAACTCCGGCAGTGCCGACGGCAAGCACTCGATTTCGATTTCGTTGAGGATGTGCGAAATCACCGCGCTCGACAGCTTCACTGCCGGGTTGGTTTCCTGGTTCAAGAAGTGCAGCGGCACCTTGGTGTGCAGCTTCTTCGTCGCATCGACGCGCTGGAAGTCCACGTGCAGCACGAGCTGACGGAACGGGTGGTATTGCACGTCGCGCAGCAGAACCTGTTGCGACTTGTCTGCCACTTCCAGATCGAGGATCGACGAGTGGAAAACTTCTTTCTTCAGCGCGTGCCACAGGGCGTTGTGATCGAGTTCGATCAGTTGCGTGTCAGCACCGGCGCCATAAACGATACCCGGGGTCTTGCCCGAGTTACGCAGGCGGCGGCTCGCACCCGTACCTTGCAGGGAACGCTCGAAAGCGACTACTTTCATGTTGAATCTCCAATGCACTGCCCGCGACCAGGCAGTAAAAACAGGGCCTCGAAGCCGTAATGGCTGAGGCCCAGGATAGCGGCAAGAACCTTCGTTCGTTCATGCCGATTGTGCAAAAACGCCGCGTGTCGCATGAAGCGGTACCCGGTGTCTTCGCAAATGCTTAACTCTCAGCGAACAGCGACATCACCGAATCGCCGCGGCGGATGCGCGAGAACGTTTCGGCGAGCAAACCGGCGCTCGTCAGCGAACGGATCTTCGCGCACGAACGGGCTTCTTCGCCGAGCGGAATCGTGTCCGTGACAACGAGTTCGTCGAGTGCGGAAGCGGCGATACGCTCACCCGCGCCGCCCGACAGAACCGGGTGGGTGGCGTACGCGAATACCTGCTTCGCGCCGCGTTCCTTCAGAACCTGCGCGGCCTTGCACAGCGTGCCAGCCGTGTCGACCATGTCGTCCATGATCACGCAGGTGCGGCCTTCGACTTCACCGATGATGTTCATCACTTCGGCGACGTTCGCCTTCGGGCGACGCTTGTCGATGATCGCGAGATCGCAATTGAGTTGCTTCGCCAATGCACGGGCGCGGACCACACCGCCGACGTCCGGCGAAACTACCATCAGGTTGTCGTAGTTCTGCTTGCGCAGATCCCCGAGCAGCACGGGCGTTGCGTAGATGTTGTCGACCGGGATGTCGAAGAAGCCTTGAATCTGGTCGGCGTGCAGATCCATCGTGATGATCCGCTCGACGCCGGCGATTTCCAGCATGTTCGCCACGACCTTAGCCGAGATGGCGACGCGCGCCGAACGCGGGCGACGATCCTGACGGGCATAACCGAAGTAGGGGATGGCTGCGGTGATCCGGCCTGCGGATGCGCGCTTGAGCGCATCGACCATGATCATCAGTTCCATCAGATTGTCGTTAGTCGGTGCGCACGTGGATTGCAGGACGAAGACATCCTTGCCGCGCACGTTTTCCTGAATCTCGACTTGGATTTCACCGTCCGAGAAACGGCTAACCATTGCTTTGCCGAGGGGAATACCGAGGTTTTTGACGACTTCCTGTGCAAGCGCGGGATTTGCGTTGCCAGTAAAAACCATCAGGCCGTCATGGCTGCTCATCGTGCACCTACTTCAGGCTGGGGGCGGGAGAAATGCGAACTACAGCGAACTACGAGAATTTTTGGCAGGGGAGAAAGGATTCGAACCTTTGCATGCCGGAATCAAAATCCGGTGCCTTAACCAGCTTGGCGACTCCCCTACACTAACTTTGAGCTCCGCCGAACGTGGAGTTTCGTTCGACGATGCAAAATTTATGACGCGAAAGCAAAGAGTGGATGCTGATCCAAGCCCGCTGCTACTGCACTGTTCCACTCGCCGGGCAGTTTGGCTTGCGCCGCTTCTGCTTCAGCTTTGCTACGGAACGCTGCAAAAACGCTGGCACCCGATCCGGACATCCGCGCTGGCGCGATGCTTTCAAACCACCGCAACACTTGCGCTACTTCCGCGTACTTTCCTACGACAACTTGCTGCATGTCATTCCGGCCGAAGCTTTCTGGCCATTCAGTGTTGCAGCTGTGTTCTGCAGGAAAGTCCGTAATTTTGAGGGGCTTTGTATCTCTTGTCAACGCTTTTTCGGAAAAAATCGCCGCAGTCGGAACCTGCACCCTCGGCGTCACTACCAGGAAGTGACGCGGCGGCAATTGTACAACGTCCAATGATTCTCCGACACCCTCTGCAAACGCATTTTTTCCAAATACGAAGAAAGGCACGTCCGCGCCAAGCTTCAACGCAAGATCCTGCAACTCCTGACGTGGCAGATCGAGCTTCCACAGGCGATTGAGCGCGAGCAGCGTCGTCGCCGCATCGGAACTGCCGCCGCCGAGGCCCGCGCCCATTGGCAGGCGCTTGTCGATTCCGATATCGACGCCTTCGCGGGAGCCCGTATGTACCTTCAGCAACGTCGCGGCGCGTACGGTCAGGTCATGCTCGGGTGGCACGTCGGCGATTTCGGTGCGGCGCGTGATGAGACCGTCGTCGCGTCGCGTGAAGTGCAGCGTGTCGCCCCAGTCAAGCAACTGGAAGACCGTCTGCAGCGTGTGATAACCATCCGGCCGACGGCCAGTGATGTGCAGGAAGAGATTGAGTTTCGCTGGCGCGAGACAGTCGCGCAGCGAATTGGTTGTTTCGATCATGAGTGAAGGCTACATGCGCCACGGTGGCGCCAAACGGGTAGCAAGGTTACGTGAGCGGATGCTGGGACAAAAGGCCCAGCAAGAACGACTCACTGATCCAGCACGAGCTTGATGTCGAGTGGCGGCTCCGAGCGGCTCAGATTGAGGCGCTTCACGCCGGTGGCTGGTGCATCGGCATAGGCCACATAGTCGATCGTCCAGCCGTCCTGGGTGATCTGCTTCAGGCGCGACGGTTGCTCCGGATCCTTCTCGGTCTTCGCGCGCGAAGTCGGCGCCGGCGACGGTTGCAGCCAGTAGCGCAACCCTTCGACCGGCAGCGTGAAGCCGAGCGCGTTCTGCATCAGCGTCGACACGTTATCGGCGGTGAGCGGCTGGCGGTTCGGCAATTCGAGCGTGGCCGAAGCCGGCGACGAAGTCACGATGGCCAGCGTCTGGCCAAGCGGATTGCGCAACTGCAGCGTGACGGTGTCGCCCGTTTCCTGCCACGAGAAATTGCCGTAAGCGTTGCGCTGCTGGCCGTTCTGATCGTTGTATTGGATCGCGAAGCGGCCCTGATACGAGCGGCTCGTCTGCGCGGTGACTTCGGTGGCGGCGTTCGACGTGGACGGCCCCTGCGGCTTCACCGACGCGCAGCCGGCCAGCGCGACAACCGCCGCCGCCGCGAAACCAACCGCCATGCCGCGCGGCGCCCTGGAAAAAGAAATCAAACGGGAAAGACGCATCAAAGGTTGTTTACCTGAAGACGTTGCAACGTTTTGACGAGAGTCTCGTTGTCGGGTTCGAGCTTGCGAGCCTCGCGAAACGCGGCGCGCGCCTGTTCCTGCTCGCCGGCCTTCCACAGCACTTCGCCGAGGTGCGCGCCGATTTCCGCGTTCGGCTGGAGGCTGTATGCCTTGCGCAGCAGCTTGATCGCATCGGCCGTGTCACCCATCCGGTACTTGACCCAGCCGACGCTGTCCATGATGAACGCATCGTTCGGTGCGAGCGCCGAGGCCTTCTCGACCAGCTTGTCCGCCTCTGGCAGGCGCTGGTTGCGATCTGCGAGCGAATAGCCGAGCGCGTTATACGCCTGCGGATTGTCCGGTTGCGTCTGGATCAGCTTGCGCAGCTGCGCTTCCATGATGTCGTAATGGCCGGTTTTCTCGGCGGCCATCGCGTAGTCGTAGGTGAGGTCGGGGTCGTCGGGAAAGTTCGCCGTGGCTTGCTGCAGACGCGCTTCGGCCTCCGGGTAGCGCTTCGCGTCGAACAGGATCGCCGCATCGGTGCGCGCGATCAGCGCCACATCACGCGGATCGGAGGTCTGCAAGTTGGAGAGCAACTGGCGCGCCTCCTCGGTCTTGCCCTGTTTCGCGAGCAGTTGCGCGCCGGTAATCTGCGCGGCCAGGTATTGTTGACTCGCTGGCGAGATCTTGTTCAGCCAGTCGCTCGCGGCCGCCTCATTCTTCTGTTCGAGCGCTAGCTGCGCGAGATAGATGTAGGCCTGGCCCGCATCGGCACCCGGCATCTTCTCGGCCTGCTGCGCGTACTGCACCAGATACGTCTGCGCTTCGGGGAGATTCTTCTGCTGGATCTTGATCAGCGCGAGCGCCATCAACGGTGTCAAGTCGTTGGGGTTTGCCTTGCGCATGAGCTCGAACTGCTTCTGCGCGTCGTCGAGACGGTCACTGGCAAGATACATCTGCGCCAGCGCGAGCCGTGCGTCATGCGATTTCGGATTCTGCTGCACGTACTTTTCGAGCGACGCGATGCCTTCCTTGCGCTCCTCCGGACCCATTTGCGACAGCATCAACGCCGCCGGCAGATAGTCGGGCTTGATCGTGAGCGCCTGCTCGAGCGACTTGTGCGCGCCCGGCGCGTCGTCGGCCAGCAGCTGCTGACGCGCGAGGGCCAATTGCGCCTCCGGCCGGTTCATGTCGTTCTTCAGCAGGTCCTGCAACACGTGCAGGCCACCGACGCGGTTCGGGCCGCGCGACAACAGCAGTTGCAGCGCGAGGATCGCGCTGCCGCGATTTTCCTCGGGTACCTTCGCCAGTTCTTGCGACAGGATTTGCGACGCATCGTCGGGCTTGCCAGACAGCACGAGCAGCGACGCGTCGAGCTGGGCGGCGCGTTCCGAACTCGGCGCGTACTGTTGCCACAGTTGCGCGGCGGCGAGCGCGTCCGACGGGCTCTGCGCCGCCAGCGCTATTTCGGTGGCGCGTTGCGCCATGCGCGGGTCGTGAGTGTCGCGCGCGAGCGCGAGGTAGGTCTGATAGGCCGGTGCCGGCTGGTCGCGCTGCAGCGCGATCTCGGCGGCCAGCACCTGGAAGACGATCTGGCTCGACAGGGGTACGCCGGGAAGCGACTTTTCGTCTTCAGGTGTTGCCGGACCCAGCGGGTCCGGCATCGTGACCGACGTGTCGTCGGAATCCGGCGACGGGTCCTGCGCATGCGCGGGCACGGCGGCCAGCGCCCACAATCCGAGCGCGGCCGCACCGAGCATCCGGCGAGCGGACACGGCGAGCGGCACCTTGGACACGCGCGCGCGGCGCTTTGATAGCAGCTTCACGAAGGACACGTTCATGGAAATCCGTTCAATGTTTCAGTCGATTGTAACGCGCTCGCTACAATACGCGCACAACCACTCACGCAAGTAGCAGACCAATCAGCCATGCCAGAGTTGCCAGAAGTCGAGGTTACCCGACGGGGGATCGAACCGTATGTGTCCGGGCGCAAGGTTGAGCGCGTCGACGTGCGGACGGCCGCGCTGCGCTGGCCAATTCCGGCCGACCTTGCGAAAACCTTGCGCGGCCACGTGGTGCGCAAAGTCGAGCGACGCGGCAAGTATTTGCTGTTCGAAATCGACGCTGGGTGGTTCATCGTCCACCTCGGCATGACGGGCACGTTGCGCGTTCTGCGTCATGTGCCGCATCCGCCTGCCGCGGCGAAGCACGATCATGTCGACTGGATCTTCGACGACTTTATCCTGCGCTATCGTGATCCCCGCCGCTTCGGCGCGGTGCTATGGCATCCGCGCGAAGCAGGCGACATCCTCGAACATCCGCTGCTCGCGAGCCTTGGCGTCGAGCCTTTCTCGCCGGCTTTTTCGGGCGCGCTGATGCATCGGTTGACGCGCGGGCGCAAGGTGTCGGTGAAGCAGGCGCTGCTGGCGGGGGACATCGTGGTCGGCGTGGGCAATATCTACGCGTCGGAGAGTCTGTTTCGCGCGGGCATCCGGCCGACCACCGCGGCGGGCCGCGTGTCGCTCGTGCGTTATGAACTGCTGGCCGATGCCGTGCGCGTGACGCTCGCCGCCGCGATCGACAAGGGCGGCAGCACGCTGCGCGATTTCGTCGGCAGCGACGGCGAAAGCGGCTATTTTCAGCTCGACTACTTCGTCTATGATCGCGCGGGCCTGCCATGCCGCGTGTGTGGAACGCCAATCAAACAGATCGTGCAGGGGCAACGCTCCACGTACTTCTGTCCCACTTGCCAGCGCTAGATTCTCGATGCCTTCCCGCCTGACCCCAACGACCGGCGCGCGCTCCAGCGCGTTCGACTCCACGCCCGCGTTTGCGCCGATGCCCGAGTTTTCCGCGCGGCTGATCGCGTGGCAGCGCCAGCACGGCCGCCACGATCTGCCGTGGCAGAACACGCGCGATCCGTATCGCATCTGGCTGTCCGAGATCATGCTGCAGCAGACCCAGGTGTCGACGGTGATTCCGTACTACGCGAAATTTCTCGCGCGTTTCCCGGATGTCGCCGCGCTCGCCGCCGCGCCGTCCGATGACGTGATGGCGCTGTGGGCCGGCCTCGGCTACTACACGCGCGCGCGCAATCTGCATCGCTGCGCGCAGGTCGTCGTCGAGCAGCATGGCGGCGCGTTTCCCGCGTCGGTCGATGAGCTCGCCGAGTTGCCCGGCATTGGCCGCTCGACGGCCGCGGCGATCGCGTCGTTCGCGTTCGGCGCGCGCGCGACGATTCTCGACGGCAACGTGAAGCGCGTGCTCGCGCGCGTATTCGGCGTCGAAGGCTTTCCGGGCGAGAAGAAAGTCGAGAACGCAATGTGGACGCTCGCGGAATCACTGCTGCCGTCGAATGCGTCGAACGCGGAGGTCAGCGGGTACACGCAGGGCTTGATGGATCTCGGCGCGACATTGTGCGTGCGCGGCAAACCCGATTGCACACGCTGTCCGTTCGCGCCGGACTGCGTTGCCAACGTCACCGGACGTCAACGTGAATTGCCGACCGCGCGCCCGAAGAAAGCGGTGCCGACACGCCGTACGTGGATGCTGCTGCTGCGCGACGGCAATGCGGTGATGCTCGAGCGGCGTCCACCGTCGGGCATCTGGGGTGGTCTGTGGAGTCTGCCCGAAGCTGCCGACGAAGCATCGCTGGCCGAGCGGGCGCGCGCGTTCGGCGGCGACGGCGAAGTGTCCGCGCTCGCGTCGTTCTCACACGTATTCACGCATTTCAAGCTCGATATCGAACCGCGGCTTGCGGAGTTCGATCGCGGTGTCGGCGCCCTGGCCGCGCTCAACGATGCGGACACCGCATGGGTTGCGCTCAGCGATCTGGATTCGTTCGGCGTGCCGGCGCCGGTGCGCAAGCTGCTCGCCAGTCTGCATGGTTCGTTGCTCTAGCGGAATGGATCGGAGGTGCTGAGCGGGCGACTTGGGTCCGGCGCGGCAGCCTTCACGACTTCAGGATTTCACAGCAACTGATGCTGTTGCATGTAGTGATGCACGACGTCGATGCGCGCGCCGGCATCGGTTAATTCCATCAGCTTTTGCCGTGCGCGTAACGCGATTGGCAGCACCTCGGCGAGACGGTTCGACACCCACGACGGATCGTCGAGCCGGAACGGCTCGGCGAACGGTAGGCTGTCCGGATCGCGTTCGCGGATCGTTGCGATGATCCGCTCGAGCACTTCCGCGCACGCGCCGAATTTGGCCAATAGCTCATTGCCCTCGAGCGGGAGATCGTCGGCGAGCGGCTCGGCCATGCCGACCAGCAGACCGCTCGCTTCGACGCGATGCGATAACAGACGAAAGCGCGTCGTGCCGCGCGCGCGAATCAGCAGCATGCCGAATGCATCGACGTCGCACTCGTCGATTTCGGCGAGACAGCCGATCGTTTCGGGTACCGAAGGTTCTTCCTCGCGCGCGACTTCCGCGCCGCTTTTCAGCATGCAAACGCCGAACGGTGTTTTTTCGCGCAGACAGTCGCGCGCCATGTCGAGGTAGCGCGCTTCGAAGATTTTGAGCGGCAGCAAGCCATCGGGAAATAGCACCGTATGCAGCGGAAACAGCGGCAAATCGGCGTACACAGTAGGCGTAGAGGACATGGCGCAACGCTTCGGGTTAAGGCCGCGCGATGCGGCCGGTTAAGCCACCAGCTTCGATGATTCGCCGACGTCGACCGGCGCATCGCGGTGCCGCACAATCACATTCGCCGATGTTGCGAGACGCGCGGCAAGCGTCTCCGCGATAAATACCGAGCGGTGCTGGCCGCCCGTGCAACCGATTGCGACGGTCAGGTAGCTGCGATTGTCGTCGCGGAAATGCGGCAGCCACTTGGACAGATACTTCTCGATGTCGTCGATCATCTCGTGGACGACCGGCTGCGCATCGAGAAAATCCATGACCGGTTTGTCGAGGCCGGTGAGCGGCCTCAATTCATGATCGTAGTATGGATTCGGCAGCGTGCGTACGTCGAATACGAAATCCGCGTCGAGCGGTACGCCGCGCTTGAAGCCGAACGACTCGAACATCAGCACGAGCCCCGCGTCCTCCTGTTCGATGAAGCGCTTGACCCATGCGCGCAGCACGTTCGCGCGCAGATTGCTCGTGTCGATCTGATGGCCGAATTCGGCAAGTCCCGCGACCAGTTCGCGCTCGCGTTCGATCGCTTCGGCGAGCGACGTGAGCAGGCCAACGTCCGCGTCGTGCGCGGGCGAGCCGGACAGCGGATGACGGCGACGCGTTTCGGAAAAACGTTGAATCAGCGACTGCGTGCTCGCACTCAGGAACAGCACGCGCACGTCGTGCGAGCGCTTGAGGTCGCGGATCATCGCGGGCATTTCGTCGAGCGACGAACCGGAGCGCGCGTCGATCGCGACCGCGAGACGATCCTGGCCGTCCGCGGCGAGGTAGGTGGCGAGTTGCTGCAGGAAACGCGGCGGTAGATTATCGACGCAGTAATAACCCGCGTCTTCGAGCGCGTTCAGGGCAACCGATTTGCCGGAGCCGGAGATACCGGTGATCAGGATTATGCGCATGGAGTCGTCGAAAGCGTAGATTTCATCATAGCATCTGGCCTCCATGCGCGTGCCCGCGGCCTGCCTTCTGCGGGCGCTTCATGGCGCTGTGGCGGGCTTCAGATCAGCTTGCCGGGAAACTGGCTATCGGGATCCTGCATGGCGAGACGTTGCCGATCCATGAAATCGCGCAGCGTGTCGATACCGCGCAGTTGCAGAATCGTGTTGCGCACGGCCGCTTCGACCAGCACCGCGAGGTTGCGGCCGGCGGCCACCTGGATCGTCACCTTGCTGATCGGTAGGCCGAGCACGTCGACGGTCTGGCTTTCCAGCGGCAGCCGCTGGAATTCGCCGTCGGGGCGGCGCACCAGTTGCACGATCAGCTTCAGTTTCATTTTGCGGCGCACCGCCGTTTCGCCGAAGATCGTCTTGATGTCGAGCAGACCGAGGCCGCGAACTTCGAGCAGGTTCTGCAGCAGCGGCGGACAGCGTCCTTCGACGAAATCCGGGCCGAGGCGCACGAAGTCGACAGCGTCGTCGGCGACGAGACCGTGGCCTCGGCTGATCAGTTCGAGGCCGAGCTCGCTCTTGCCGAGGCCCGAGTCGCCGGTCAGCAACACGCCCATGCCGAGGATGTCGAGAAACACGCCGTGCAGCGTCGCGCGCGGCGCGAGAATGCGCGACATGTAAAGACGCAGACTATCGATCACTGCGGCCGCCGAGGTCGGTGTCGTGAACAGCGGCGTCGACGAGCGCGTGCAGCGCAGCACCAGCTCCGGCGGCGCCGCGACTCCGCCCGCGACGACGAGAAACGGCGGCTCCAGCGCGATCAACTCGGCCATGTGGCGCGAGCGGTCTTCGTCGGTCTGACGTTTGTAGTAGTCGATTTCAGCGTCGCCGAGCACCTGGATCCGGTTGGGGTGGATCAGGTTCAGGTGGCCGACGAGGTCGGCGCTCGACGTGGCATTGGCGACCGATTCCGAAGAAAAGCCGCGCTCCCAGCCTTCATGCCCCGTGAGCCAGCTGAGCTTCAGCATGGCGGCGTTGTCGTCGAAAATGCTTTGGGCGTTGATGCTGGACGTATCCATGAGTCAGTGACTCCAGTGTGAGCCGCTTGCCGGGTCTTTGCTGCGTGTGCGAGCGCGTATGAACTACCGCCGCCGTTGCATCAAGGTTGCCACTGAGTAAGCAGGCGATGCAACGATTCGCGTTCTTCTTCAGTGTGCAGCCGCTCGCGGGCGTCGCGATCGGACAGCAATTGCGCGATCTCGGAGAGAATTTCGAGGTGCTGTTGAGTGGCCTGTTCGGGGACGAGCAGGAAGATCAGCAGCGAGACCGGCTGGCCGTCCGGCGCTTCGAAGGGGATCGGTTCGGCGAGTCTGACGAATGCGGCGAGCGGTTGCTTGAGGCCCTTGATCCGCCCATGCGGGATCGCGACGCCTTCGCCGAGCCCGGTCGAGCCGAGTCGTTCTCGCGCAAAAAGATTGTCTGTGACGGTACTGCGGGCGATGCCGTTCTGGTTCTCGAAGATCAGGCCCGCTTGCTCGAACACGCGTTTCTTGCTGGTGACCGATAGTCCGATGACGACGTTCTCGAGGGGAAGAAATTTGGCTAAACGATTCATTTTGACAGGCGAAAACGTGGCCTGAGTTCTCCCCACCGGGGCGGTTGAGTGACGTTCCATTCGTTCGATGCTGGCGAAGACGGACGCTCAGAGTCGATCGCGAAAGCGTTAGATTTCGATCGGCCGTACTTCATCAGAGCTGGCTTGACCCCGATGGTAACTGGAACATTATAGAACAGGGTGACGGCCGATGGTGCGGCGCGCCATCTATGCATATCAGGTTTTTCAGCGCTTGCGCCGCGGCACGTGTCGCGCTGCGCAAACCTCTGCGGGAATGGTTCGGGTCGGCCTCGGCGAGACGCACCGGCGGTGAGCGGGAACCGGGGCGCTGAAACGAAAAACCGCCCGGTCGCGGGCGGCTCGACGAGTTCAAGGGAATTGAGGAATTTCCTCTAATTTCTCCTATTGCGGCGGCACGTCCAGTTGCGGCGCCGGCTGATACTTGATCGCTTCGTGCTGATGGCCTTGCAGACGATCCTTGTGGCGTATCACCTGCCTGTCGAGCTTGTCGATCATCAAATCGATTGCAGCGTACAAATCGCTGTCACAACTCTCGACGAAGATATCCTTACCCTTCAGATGGAGGTTGATTTCCACCTTTTGACGCTTGTCCTTTTCCTTATGGTTGTCGACCGAGAGGACCACACTGCCGTCGATGACCTGATCGAAATGTCTTAGCACCCTGTCCAGTTTGGTGATCACGTATTCGCGCAACGCAGGCGTTACTTCGAGGTGGTGTCCACTGATCTTGAGATTCATAGTGCTTCTCCAAGCTAATGGCCGCTTGGTCCGCACAATGACAAAGGTCCGGTCGATCTGACGGCTTGCCTGTGTCGCCCCCCGGTGACGGACATCTGGCAGGTCGCAGCGGCCGGCCTGTCCGCCAGGTGCGGAGCGGCCGGTAAATGCCCGCTGCAAAACGCGGCGGGCTACAGAGACTTGCGCAGGTTGACTGCCGGGATTTTGAGCGCCTCACGGTATTTCGCAACGGTACGCCGTGCGACCACGAAGCCCTGTTCCGCCAGCAGTTCGGCTATGCGACTGTCTGAAAGTGGCGATTTCGGGTTTTCCGCTCCTATCAGTTGTTTGATCAGCGCGCGAATGGCCGTGGAGGAGGCCGCGCCGCCGGTGTCCGTCGAAACGTGTGAGCCGAAAAAGTACTTGAATTCCAGCGTCCCGAATGGGGTCAGCATGTATTTGCCGGTTGTCACACGCGAGACAGTCGACTCGTGTAGGCCCAGCGTATCAGCTATTTCCCGCAAAACCAAGGGGCGCATGGCAATTTCGCCGTGCACAAAAAAGCTCTTTTGACGCTCGACAATTGCCTGCGCAACCCGCAGGATCGTCTCGAAACGCTGCTGGATATTTTTGATCAGCCAGCGTGCTTCCTGCAGTTGCTGGCGCAACGAACCACTGCCCGGATCGCCGCGGTTATTGCGCAGAATATTCGCGTATAGATGGTTAATCCGCAGCTTCGGCACTACCTCGGGATTCAGCTCCGCCAGCCAGCCCTGTGCCGTTTTGCGCACCATGATGTCGGGCACCACATAGTCCGCTTCGGCCTTGCCGTAGGCCGCGCCCGGAAATGGTTCGAGCGAGCGGATCAGCACATGCGCGTCGCGCAGATCGTCGTCGCTGGCCTTAAGGTGCTTGCGCAGCCGCGTGAAATCGCGCGCGGCGAGCAGTTCCAGGTAATGGCTGACAATGTCTAGCGCAAGCGTGCGCGTGGGCGATGGCTCGAGCCGCAGCAACTGCAGCTTCAGACATTCGGACGCGGAGCGCGCGCCGACACCCGATGGGTCGAAGCTATGCAGCAGCGCAAGCGCGGCGTTCAGTTCGTCGACGTCGACTTCGAGTTCTTCGGGCAGGTCGGCCAGCACTTCTTCGAGCGTGGCGGCGAGATAGCCGTCGTCGTCCAGCGATTCGATCAGGAACGTGATGAGCGCGCGGTCGCGCTGGCTCGCCTGGGTGACGCGCAGTTGCGTCATCAGGTGGTCGCGCAGCGACGTGCTCGATTCGTGGATTTGCAGCGGGGGCAGGTCGTCGTCGTCCGACGCGTTGCCGGAGCGGCCGTAGTCGTCCAGGTTCCACTGCGAGGTATCGCCGCCGCCGTCGCCCGAAAGGCCATTGTATTCGTCGACACCCTGCGGCTCGCCGCTTTCGGCTCGCTCGCCGTTGCCCTCGGACGATGCCGAACCGTTGCCGGCCATCGGATCGGCCGGCGTCGAGGAGCCCGGTGTCTGGGCGATCACGGAACCGTCGGATGCCACCCGCAACGGGCTCGCGATCCACTCGTCTTCGTTTTCGAGGAGAGGATTCTGCGAGATCGCCATGGCGACTTCTTGCTGCAGTTCGAGCGTCGACAACTGAAGCAGCCGGATGGACTGTTGCAGTTGCGGCGTGAGCGCAAGATGCTGCGATAGGCGGAGTTGGAGGCTGGCTTTCATGGCAAGTTGAGATTCATTGTAGAGAGTTTGCCACGACCGCGATACCTTGCGGCACTCGCAATTTTTGGGTACGCCCAATTTGGCGCGCCGCGCGGCGCCACCCTGCGCCGCCTGACAACGAATGTGCGGGTGCCGCAAAAATGGCGCCGCGGCCGGCCGCGCGCGCTCGCTTGGCCGGGGACGCCGTACGTGCTTACATGCGGAAGTGCTCGCCCAGATAGACGCGCCGCACGCTTTCGTTTTCGATGATGTCGCTAGGCGCGCCGGCGGCCAGCACGCTGCCGTCGCTGATGATGTACGCGTGATCGCAGATACCTAGCGTTTCGCGCACGTTGTGGTCGGTGATCAGGACGCCGATATTGCGCTGCTTCAAGAACTTGACGATTTTCTGGATTTCCAGCACCGCGATCGGGTCGACGCCGGCGAACGGTTCGTCGAGCAGAATGAAGCTCGGATTGGTTGCCAGCGCGCGCGCAATTTCAACCCGACGACGCTCGCCGCCCGACAGCGACAGCGCCGGATTTTCACGCAGATGCGCGATCTGAAGCTCGTCGAGCAGCGCTTCGGTGCGTGACGTGATCACGTCTTTGCCGAGGCGCTTGCCGTTTTCGTCGTGCTGCAATTCCAGCACCGCGCGAATATTCTGCTCGACGCTCAACTTACGGAACACCGACGCTTCCTGCGGCAGATATGACAGGCCGAGCGATGCGCGTTTGTGAATGGGCAGCAGGCTGATCGACTTGCCGTCCAGATCGATTTCGCCGGCATCGAGCGGCACGAGGCCGACGATCATGTAGAACGACGTGGTCTTGCCGGCGCCGTTCGGGCCGAGCAGGCCGACCACTTCGCCGCTCTTCACGTCGAGCGACACGTCCTTGACGACCGTGCGCGAGCCATAGCGCTTCTTCAGATTGCGCACGACCAGCGAACTGCTGGTGCCGGCCGGCTTCCGATGGGGGAGGGGCGCGATGGTGCTGCTCATGGTGCTCACTGGTTCGGCGCTCCCTGGATCGAGTTGGACGGCGTGAGCGTGGCCGACGCGCCGGTCAGCGGCGCGGCGCCGGCGTTGCGCGGCGACAGCATCGCGCGCACGCGGCCGGTCGGGTTGCCCGGACCGGCGACGTCCTTGCCTGACTTCGCGGTGTAGAAGTCGTTCTGGCCGTCGTAGGTGATCACGCTACCGTGCACCTGGTCGAGCAGCGTCGTCATGCTCTGCAGGCGGCGCACCGTCGCGTTGGTGGTCAGGGTGGTCAGATCCTGCTTGCCGTCGTAGTCGATACGGATCGCCGTACCCTCGATGTATTCGTCGAGCCCTTCGCGCTTCTGGCGGAAATACGACAGATTGCCGCCGCTCGAGGTGCCGGTCGCGAATTGGTAGCCCTGCGGGTCTTGCGACACTTCGACGCGATCGGCCTTGATCAGGATCGTCCCTTTGGTGGCCACCACGTGGCCGGTGAAGATGCTGACCTGCCGCAGGTCGTCGTAAGTCATGTTGTCCGCTTCGATGTTCAGCGGCTTGTCTTTGTCGGCGCGGTCCGCGTGCGCAAGCGGCGCGAAGCCGACGAGCGGCAGCGCGACGACGAGCGCAGCAAGTGCGGCGCGGCACGCGGACAGCGCGCGCGAACGGCCGGTATCAAAACGGGGGTGCGATTCGTTCATGCAGTCACGCCTGGAATGGATTACCCGGTATGCGTTGGCTTAGTGGCCGGAATCGGACGCGGCGATTGCGCCTCTTACATTGCCGAACAGTTGCATAAACCGGGTGACATTGTTGTATTTCATGCCGCTGGCAGTCATCACGGACATGCCGCGCTGAAGTTTAACTGGCTTTTCAGTCTCGATCACATCGTCGTTGACGAGGACCCTGAAATGCTCGGAATCGGCCTGCATCTGCGGATCGCCGCCGCCGGGCGCGCGCAGGATGCGCGCGTTCTGGTACAGATTGACGATCGACGCATCCGCGTTGACCGTGCCCGTGTCGCCGGTCGCGGTGACGATCGGCTTGCCGGGCTGGAACGCACGCATCGCCGGCTTGACGAGGTCGCTCATTTCGTCGTCCTCGTAATGGACCAGCGACTGCGCGGTCAGCCGGTACTGCGTCGCGCCTGACTGGTCGAGCTCGGACACCGAAAAGTTGTCGGCGAAGTAGTCCGGCGTGTGTTCCTTCGGGCGCACCTCGTCGTCGGTCTTGCGCGGCAACGTGGCTTGCAGCAGCCACCACGTGATGCCGGCGAGCGCCGCCATCGCGATGAGCGGGATCAGCGAAGTCAGGCGAAACTGGTTCATCCCACGAGGCCCCGTTGCTCGCCGCTGCACGCCGCCGCGAGCAGTGCTTCATATTTGTGCTGGGCACGCAGCAGCGTGTCGCACACTTCGCGCGCCGCGCCGTAACCGCCGCGCGCCTCGCTGACCCAGTGGGCGCGCGCGATCACTTCGGGATGCGAATTGGCCGGCGCGGCCGCGAAGCCGACGCGCAGCATCACCGCGAGATCGACCCAGTCGTCGCCCATGTAGCCGCAGTCCTCGGCGGTGAGGCCGGTTTGCCGCAGCAGGTCGGCGAACGCCTGTGGCTTGTCCTGCACGCCCTGGTAGACATGCGCGATGTTCATTTCTTTCGCCCGCGCGGCCACGATGCCGGACTTGCGCCCGGTGATGAGCGCCGTTTCGATGCCGGCCTGGCGCAGCAGCTTCATGCCGTGGCCGTCCATCGAGTTGAAGCCTTTCATCGTGTCGCCTTCCGCCGTGAACAGCAGGCCGCCGTCGGTCAGTACGCCGTCGACGTCGAAAATCATCAGCTTCACGCGGCTTGCGCGTTCGGTAGCGGTAGGGGGAGCAACGGCCATCAGATCACCTTCTTCGAAAACAGGTCGTGCATGTTGAGCGCGCCGATCAGCTTGCCCGTTTCGTCGACGACCAGCATCTGATTGATACGATAGCGCTCCATCAGTTCCACGGCTTCGACCGCGAGATGGTCCGGCCCGATCGTGCGCGGGCCCGCGGTCATCACCGAGGCGATCGGCAGGTGGCGGAAATCGCCGTCGCGTTCGAGCACGCGGCGCAGGTCGCCGTCGGTGAAGATGCCCGTCACACGGCCCTCGCGGTCGACGACCGAGGTCATGCCCATGCGCTTCGCGGTCAGTTGGAAGAGGGCATCGCTGACGGTTGCCTCGGGGGTGACCTGCGGCAACTGGTCACCGGTGCGCATGACGTCGCGCACGTAGGTGAGCAGGCGTCGGCCGAGCGCGCCGCCCGGATGCGAGCGCGCGAAGTCGTCGCGGCCGAAGCCGCGCGCGTCGAGCACCGCGACCGCGAGCGCATCGCCGAGCGCGAGCGCGGCGGTGGTGCTGGCGGTGGGCGCGAGATTCATCGGACAGGCTTCCTTCGCGACGCCGGAATTCAGATGTACATCCGCGAGTTGCGCGAGGCTTGAGCCAGGACGGCCCGTCATCGCGATCAGCTTCGCGCCGATCCGCTTGATGAGCGGCAGGATCGCCATCAGCTCCTCGGTTTCGCCCGAATTGGACAGCGCGAGAAATACGTCGTCGGCGGTGACCATGCCGAGGTCGCCGTGGCTTGCTTCCGCCGGATGCACGAAGAACGCGGGTGTGCCGGTGCTTGCCAGCGTGGCCGCGAGTTTGCGGGCCACGTGGCCGGATTTACCGATGCCGGAGACGACCACGCGTCCACGGCAACCCAGGATGAAATCGACCGCGCCGACGAAACTGCCGTCGAGCTGGTCGCGAAGCGCGCGCACGGCGTCCGCTTCGATGTCGAGTACGTCGCGAGCAAGCGTGAGTGCCCTGTCGCCATTGATTTTCGCTATCATTCGCGGAGTATAGCAAAGGCGCCTGTTCGCCGCGCCGGGCCTGCTGTGCCGAGCCGCTGTCTGCATCGGCCTGTCGACAATCCCTTTTTCAGCTGCTTTGCCGCCTTTTTGCAGCTTTTTTGCCGGCCCAATCAATCATCTCGCACGGCGTTCTCGTGCGCGGTTCCGCTGACGAACGAGGACGCTTCACCCATGCGTTTTTGCCGATGATTTCCCCGCTCGAAATGACGCTGTTTCTGCTGCTGGCATCGGTGGCGGGCGTGGTGATCTTTCGCTTCCTGAATCTGCCGCCGATGCTCGGCTACCTGACGGTCGGCATCGTCGTCGGGCCGCATGCGTTCGGGCTGATTCCCGATTCGGCGGGGGCGCAGAATCTCGCGGAATTCGGCGTCGTGTTCCTGATGTTCTCGATCGGGCTCGAGTTTTCGCTCGCCAAGCTGCGCACGATGCGCCGGCTCGTGTTCGGACTCGGCTTGCTGCAGGTGATCGGCACGGTCGCGGTGGCGGTGTCGCTCGGCTTCGTGCTCGAGCGTTGGGTGCATATCACGTGGCAGGCGAGCGTCGCGCTGGGCGGCGCGCTGGCGATGTCGTCGACGGCAATCGTCAGCAAGATGCTCGCGGAGCGGCTCGAAATCGAAACCGAGCACGGCCGCAATATCTTCGGCGTGCTGCTGTTTCAGGATCTCGCGGTGGTGCCGCTGTTGATCATCATTTCGGCGCTCGGCGGCCGCTCGGAGAATCTGGTCAGCGCGCTCGGCGTCGCGGCGATCAAGATCGTCGTGGCCCTCGCGCTGCTGCTGATCGTCGGGCAGCGCTTCATGACGCGCTGGTTCAACGTGGTCGCGCGGCGCCGCTCGCAGGAGCTGTTCGTCCTCAATCTGCTGCTGGTGACGCTCGGCGCCGCGTTCATCACCGACAAATTCGGGCTGTCGCTCGCGCTCGGCGCGTTCATCGCCGGCATGCTGATCGCCGAGACGCCGTATCGGCATCAGGTCGAAGAGGACATCAAGCCGTTTCGCGACGTGCTGCTCGGGCTCTTCTTCGTGACCACCGGCATGCTGCTCAATCCGCGCGTGATCTGGGAGCATCCGCTCGTCGTGCTGGCCTTTTTCCTCGGCCCGGTGCTGCTGAAATTGGTCATGATCACTGGCCTTGCGCGGCTCTTCGGCGCGACGCCGGGCGTCGCGATGCGTACCGGTATCGGTCTCGCGCAGGCGGGCGAGTTCGGCTTCGTGCTGCTGAACCTGATCCTCGACCGACATCTCGTCGACGCGACGCTGTTGCAGGCGATTCTCGCCGCGATGCTGCTGTCGATGCTCGCCGCGCCGTTCATGATCCAGAACGCGGACCGTGTCGTGCTGCGGCTGTCGTCGACCGAATGGATGATGCAGTCGTTGCAGATGACGCGCATCGCCACGCAAAGCCTGAAGCAGAGCGGCCACGTAATCATCTGCGGCTACGGCCGCGCCGGGCAGAACCTCGCACGCATGCTCGAGCATGAAGGGCTCTCGTATGTCGCGCTCGATCTCGATCCCGACCGTGTCGCGGCTGCCGCGGCAGCCGGCGAATCGGTCGTGTTCGGCGACGCGGGGCGGCGCGAGTCGCTGCTGGCCGCCGGCCTGCATCGCGCGGCCGCGATCGCGATCACCTACGCGAACACGCCGTCGGCACTGCGCGTGCTGCACAACATTCACGAGATGGAGCCGACGCTGCCGGTCATCGTGCGCACCGTCGACGATGCCGATCTGGAGAAACTGCTCGCCGCCGGCGCGACGGAGGTGATTCCGGAGATCGTCGAGGGCAGCCTGATGCTCGCGTCGCATACTCTCGTCGTGATGGGTGTGCCGATGCGGCGCGTGGTGCGGCGCGTCGAGGAGATGCGCGACGAACGCTATTCGCTGTTGCGCGGCTATTTCCACGGCGCCGACGACATCGACGACGACGACGGCCACGAGCAGGTGCGGCTACAATCGGTGCCGGTCGACGAGAGCGCCGACGCGGTGGGCCGTACGCTCGCCGAGGTGGGCCTGTACGAACTCGGTGTCGAAGTGACCGCGATCCGCCGGCACGGCATCCGCGGCGTCGAACCGGACCCGTCGACGAAACTGCGCGCGAGCGACATCGTGGTGCTGCGCGGTCTGCCCGAACAACTGGCGCAAGCCGAGGAGCGGCTGTCGAAGCATCGCCGCGCCGCTGCGGCCTGAACCCGTGAGCCTGGCCCGTTCTGGCGGGCGACCCTGATTCAAGCCTTTCACCGGACCTGTCGAGGTCCATCCGGAGACATCATGTCCAAGGCGCTCGCGAGCGCGCCGCTCGATGCGGCCGACTACATCAGAAGTCACATTCGCACGGTGCCCGACTGGCCGCAGCCGGGCGTGCAGTTCCGCGACATCACGCCGCTGCTGCGCGAGCCGAAGTCGCTGCGTGTGCTGATCGACCTGTTCGTGCAGCGCTATATCGACGCGAAGCTCGACTACATTGCCGGGCTCGATGCGCGCGGCTTCATCATCGGGCCGATCGTCGCCCATGAGTTGAGCGTTGGCTTCATCCCGATTCGCAAGGCGGGCAAGCTGCCGTACAAGCGGATCTCGCAATCGTATGAACTGGAATACGGTACCGCGACCGTCGAGATTCACGAGGATGCGTGCGAGCCGGGCGACCGCGTCGTGATCATCGACGATCTGATCGCGACCGGCGGCACAATGATGGCCGGCAAACTGCTGCTCGAGCGGCTCGGCGCGGTCGTCGTGGAAGGCGCGGCGATCGTCGATCTGCCGGAGCTGGGCGGCTCGAAGCTGCTGGGCGAGGGCGGTCTTGCGCTCTATACCGTGACGAGTTTCGACGGTCATTGAACCGGGGAGGTAGTCACGGCGCGTGCCGTGACGCGCGGTAGCGTTTCCCGCCGTACCAGCGGCTAAAGTCGCATGAGCCGCACAAGCCCCGTTGGCCGAGCAAAACCAACCGGGCTCAACGATATGGCTCACCCATCATGGTTCACCAGTCGCCCAACCAGAAGACCACCACGATGCCCAACTTCCTGCTGTTTCTTGCCACCTCGATCGCGATCACCGTGGCGCCCGGCCCGGACAATCTGCAGGTGCTCGCGCGCGGCATCTCGCAGGGCCGCGCGGCCGGCCTGGTCGCCGCGCTCGGCTTTGCCGCCGGCATCACGTTTCATACGACACTCGCGGCGCTCGGCGTCGCCGCGCTGCTGCGCTCGTCGCCGCTCGCGTTCGAAGCGATCAAGCTCGCCGGCGCCGCGTATCTGGTGTGGATCGGCATCAAGGCGCTGCGCAGCCAGGGCCTCGCGACCGCGCACGAGCGTGCGCCGCAGCCGCTTTCGACGGTGTTTCGCCAGAGCGTGCTCGGCAATCTGATGAATCCGAAGGTCACGCTGTTCTTCGTCGTGTTTCTGCCGCAGTTCGTGCAGCCGGACGGCGCGCAGAGCGTCACCGTGCAGATGCTGGAGCTCGGCGCGCTGTTCATGCTGCAGACCGTCGTGGTGTTTTCGCTATTCGGCGTGTGCGCGGGGATCATCGGCGGCTGGCTCAGACGGCGGCCGCGCGTGGGCCTGTGGCTCGATCGCGTGGCCGGCGCGACGTTCATCGCGGTCGGGATTCGCGTCGTCTTGCGCGACTGACAGTCGTCACGCCATCCGCCCGCTTCTGCTTTGCCCCGGTTCGCCACGACGACGGACAGTTTGGAGTTTTCCGATGACTTTGCCCTGCATCACCGCCGCGCGCCGCTTCGACGCGAACGCGCATCGGCCGTTTCTGATCGGCGCCGAACCGGTCGGGTGGATTCGCGAGCGCGACGTGCCGCTGCTCGCGCGCTGGCCCGACGTGTTCGAGATGGCGAACGACGGCGTGACGCTCTGCGCCACGTTCGATACCGTCGATCTGCGCAGCGCGGCGCTCGCTTCCGTGATCGGCGCGCTCGCCGCCGATGGCCGCATCCCCGGCTGGCGCAACGAGACGTACGCGATCCGCAATGCGTTCGACGCGCCGCCGCTCGCGTATATCGAGCGCGCGGCGTCGCGCTTCTTCGGCACGATGACCTACGCGGTGCATCTGAACGGCGTCGTAGAATATGCGGATGGCGGGGCGCCCTTTGGCGGAGCGCCCTTTGGCGGGGCGCCGCGTGGCGCACCGCAATTGTGGATCGCGCGCCGCAGCGATACCAAGGCGACCGACCCCGGCATGCTCGACAACGTCGTCGCAGGCGGGATCGGCTGGGGCTTCGGCATCGCCGAGACGATCGTCAAGGAGTGCTGGGAAGAGGCGGGCATTCCGGCGCAGATCGCGGCGAGCGCGGTCGCGGGCCGCACCGCGCACGTGCTGCAATCGCTGCCGGAAGGCACGCAGGCCGAGCAGATTTTCATCTACGACCTCACGCTGCCCGCCGACTTCGCGCCGCGCAACCAGGACGGCGAAGTGGGCGAACACCGGCTCGCGCGCATCGACGAAGTCGCGCGCTGGATCGAGGAAGGCGCGCTGACCGTCGATGCCAGCCTCGCGACGCTCGATTGCCTGCTGCGCCGCCGCTGGATCGACGAGGACGCGTGCGAGGGCATCGACGCGCTGTTCGCGCCGCCGGCGCTCGCCTAGCTCAGGCTCATCAGTCGAGCTCAACCCGTGCAGCCAGTACCCACTGAAACAAACCACGCATTGAACAAGGGAGTCACCGAGGTCATGTCGACCGATCACAGCTTTATCCTCAAACTGTCGTGCGCCGACCGGCCCGGCATCGTTCACGCCGTGTCGGGCTTTCTGTTCGAGCGGGGCAGCAATATTCTCGACTCCGCGCAGTTCGGCGACAGCCGCACCGGCGAGTTCTTCATGCGCGTGCATTTTCAGCAGGTGGGCGGCGATCCGGGGCTTGACGCGCTGCGCGCGTCGTTCGTGACACTCGCCGAGCAGTTCGGCATGAGCTGGGAATTGCACGACGCGAACGTGAAGCCGCGCGTCGTGATCATGGTGTCGAAGATCGGCCACTGCCTGAACGATCTGCTGTTCCGCTACCGCACCGGTCAGTTGAACATCGACATCCCGGCGATCATCTCGAACCACAAGGAGTTCTACCAGCTCGCCGCGAGCTACGACATCCCGTTCCATCATTTCCCGCTGCTCGGCGGCACGCCCGAAGCGAAAACCGCGCAGGAAGCGCGCGTGCTCGAAGTGATCAACGAGCATCAGGCCGACCTCGTGGTGCTCGCGCGCTACATGCAGATCCTGTCGCCGAACCTGTGCGAGGCGCTCGCCGGCCGCGCGATCAACATCCACCACTCGTTCCTGCCGAGCTTCAAGGGCGCGAAGCCGTACTACCAGGCGTTCGACCGCGGCGTGAAGCTGATCGGGGCAACCGCCCACTATGTGACGACCGATCTCGACGAAGGTCCGATCATCGAGCAGGAAGTCGAGCGCGTGGACCACAGCATGACGCCGGAACAACTGACGGCGATCGGCCGCGACGTCGAGTGTGTGACGCTCGCGCGCGCGGTGAGGTGGCACGTGGAGCATCGCGTCGTGCTGAACGGCAGCAAGACGGTGGTGTTCCGCTAGGAGCCGCGCCAGTCACACTGCGCCGGTCGAGGCCGGCGCGTCGCTTTACCTGCTCGCGTTACGAACGCGCTGCCGCGCCGCCCGTGCTTCTCGCGAGATTCGCGTTTTGCGCGGAACGACGGCGCGCGTTCAGCTTCTTCAGCCAGATCAGCAGGCCCGTGACGCTCAGCACGGCCACCGCCACCCCCACCGCGCTGATCAGAATCCGCCCCCCGAGACCGAGGATGCGCCCCGAGTGCAGCGGAAACTGCACCTGCAGGAAGATGTCGCCGGCCGTGCCTCGGCCGGGAATCCGCGCGGCGAGCCGCTTGCCGGTGGCGGCGTCCCAATACATCCACGGGTTGCCGAGGCCGGTGTCGCCGTGGTCGTTGCCGGACGTGTAGAAGCCGACGCCATACGCGTGCATGAATTCGGCGTAGTAGAGCCCGCCCGGCGGCGCGGCGACATGCATTTCCTTGCCGGCCTGCCCGGCGAGTTCGACGATGCGCTCGCGGCTCAGCACCTGATCGCCGGGTTGCGGCGCGCGCAGGATTTCGGGGTTGCTGAACGGATCGGGTGTCAGCGTCGACAGTCGTGACACGATCGGCCGCACCACCTGGGACGACAGATTCATCGAAATCGACGTCAGCGCGACGATCGCCAGCAGACCCCAGATCCATACGCCGCCGGAGCGGTGCAGATCGAACGTCAACGCATAGCCGCCGCGTTTCAGGCGGAACGTGAACGACTTGCGCCAGGCCTTCAGGCTCGGAAACGACAGGCACAGCGCAATCACGCAGTCAAAGAGCCACACGATGCCGACGATCCCCATCAGCCAGGTGCCAAGGTCGACACCGCCGGTAAACGGCAACTGCAGCGTGTAGTGCAGCTTGTAGATGAACGGAATCAGGTTGAGTCGCGCGAGCGACACGGCGCCCCACTCGCGGCGTCCCTGGATCTCGCCGGTGACGGGATCGACGGCGATCTGATTGAAATCGAGCGGATAGGGCTGCTTCGTCGCCGGATCGGTGCGCGGCAGCACCATCATCTGCAGCGTGTGGCCCGGTTCGACCGCGAGCGGCAGATAGGTCACCCGAAGACGCGGATCGGCGGCTTCGACGCGATTCGCCAGTTCGAGGCCGGACAGCGTCGGCCCGACCGTGCGAGCCTGGTAAAACGACGGGTTCAGCGCGGCATCGAACTCGTGGTCCCACGCGATGATCGCGCCCGTAAGGCCCGCGACCAACAGAAACAGTGCGGTCGCGACGCCGAACCAGCGGTGCAGGCGGACAAGCTGGCGTCTCATGCGCGAGCCGGCAACGCGCAACAGGGACCCAGACGGAGACGCGGGTGGGAGATCAGGCGAAACGTCACGATGCGGACTGGGTGTAAATAGGAATTGTTCGCATCTTAGGGGTTGACGCGGTCGGCTGCAAGTTTTCTGTCAGCAAGAGGCGACGATGCAGGGTCACGGGAAGCAAAAAAAAGCGGCACCGAAGTGCCGCTTGCGCTTTCGTCGGCTGCATGGACTGCCGCGTGTGCTGCAGAGCGCTAGTGAGTGCTGACTTTTGCTACTCGACCCAGCCCAACTCACACCAACCGCAAATAAATGAGCTCCCGCTTGATGTACGCATAAAAAATCGGCGCCGCGATGACCCCGGCGATACCGAACGCCGCTTCCATCACCAGCATCGCGATCAGCAGCTCCCATGCGCGCGCCTCGATCTGCCCGCCGACGATGCGCGCGTTCAGGAAGTACTCGAGCTTGTGAATCAGGATCAGGAACACAAGTGACATGATCGCCGCCGGAAAACTCACCGACAGCGCGACCGCGACGATGATCGTGTTCGAGATCAGATTGCCGATCACCGGCAGCAGACCCACGATGAACGTGACGAGCACGAGCGTCTTCGACAGCGGCAGCTGGTCGTGGAAAACCGGCAGGATCACGAGCAGGAAGATCGCGGTGAACACCGTGTTCAGCGCGGAGATCTTCACCTGCGCGAATACGATGCGGCGAAACGCGTCGGCAAAACGCGTGACGCGCGTGACGAACGCGGTGGACAGCGGCAGCCGCTGGATATGCTTCTGCGCGCCGACCGCGATGATCGCGCCGATGATCATGCCGAGCAGCACGTGCGTGAACGCGCGCGCCACGGTCGTGCCGCTTTGCTGCAGCATGTTCGCGTGCGTGTGCATCAGTTCGGCGGCCTTCGTCTTCATCTGCTCGGTGTCGACCGGCAGATAGTTCGCGACGAATTGGGGAATCCTGCCGCGCGCCTGGTCGATCAGTTGCATGGCCTGATCGAGCAGAGCCTGCACGCTCGGCACGTCGTTCTCGAAATGCGAGATGATGCCGAGCGTGAGTCCCGTCAGCGCGCCGACGATCAGCGTCGACAGAATCACCACCGCGAGCCAGCGCGCCCGCTTGCTCGACATGTGACGCTCGATGCGCGGCGCGATCGTATGCACGAGCTGAAACACCAGCAGCCCGGCGAGCAGCGCGCCGAGCAGCTTCAGTTCGATCACCGCCCACATGCCGAACAGCATCACCACGTAGCTGCCGATCTCGACCGCCGACAGCTTCGGCAGACTCATGTCGCTGGTCAGCCTGACCGGGCGCGGGCGCAGGTCCTGCACCCGATCTTCTTCGCGCGCCTGATTACGCTTGGTCATGGCTTATCCCGTCTCCAACCTCGGTAGTGCAGCGTTACTTTGTGGTGGCGGCGCGCTTGAGCAGCGGCGCCAGATATTTGCCGGTAAAACTGGCCTTCGACTTCGAGACCTGCTCGGGCGTGCCCTGGGCGATGATCTGCCCGCCGCCGGCGCCGCCTTCGGGGCCGAGATCGATGACCCAGTCCGCAGTTTTGATTACATCGAGATTATGTTCGATGATCACGACGGTATTACCCTGGTCACGCAACCGGTGTATGACTTCCAGCAACTGCGCGATATCGTGAAAGTGCAGGCCGGTAGTCGGTTCGTCAAGGATGTATAGCGTGCGACCGGTATCACGCTTGCTCAGTTCCAGCGACAGTTTCACACGCTGCGCCTCGCCGCCCGACAGCGTGGTGGCCGACTGACCCAGGCGAATATAGCCGAGACCCACGTCCAGCAGGGTTTTCAGCTTGCGCGCGACGACCGGTACGGCCTTGAAGAACTCGTACGCGTGTTCGACCGTCATGTCGAGCACTTCGCTGATGTTGCTGCCTTTGTACTGGATATCGAGCGTTTCGCGGTTGTAGCGCTTGCCGTGGCACACGTCGCACGGCACGTACACGTCGGGCAGGAAGTGCATTTCGACCTTCAGCACGCCGTCGCCCTGGCACGATTCGCAGCGCCCGCCCTTCACGTTGAACGAGAAGCGGCCCGGATCGTAGCCGCGCTCCTTGGCGGCCGGCACGCCCGCGAACAGCTCGCGAATCGGCGTGAAAAGGCCCGTGTAGGTGGCCGGATTCGAGCGCGGCGTGCGGCCGATCGGCGACTGGTCGACGTTGATCACCTTGTCGAAGTGCTCGAGGCCCTCGATCGACTCGTACGGCGCCGGCTCCGTGGCCGAGCCGTACAGATGATGCGCGACCGCGTGATACAGCGTGTCGTTGATCAGCGTCGACTTGCCCGAGCCGGACACGCCGGTCACGCAGGTCAAAAGACCCACCGGCAGATCGAGCGTGACGTTGTGCAGATTGTTGCCGTACGCCTCGACGATGCGCAGGCGCCGCTCGTCGGGATCCTTGCGCTCGTCGGGGTATTCGATCGTGCGCGCGCCGGACATGTATTGGCCCGTCAGCGACGCCGCGTTCTTCTGCACCTCTTTCGGCGTGCCCTCGGCGATCACCATGCCGCCGTGCTCGCCGGCGCCCGGGCCCATGTCGACCACGTAGTCGGCCATGCGGATCATGTCCTCGTCGTGCTCGACGACGATCACCGAGTTGCCGAGATCGCGCAGATGCTTGAGCGTCGAGATCAGCCGGTCGTTGTCGCGCTGATGCAGGCCGATCGACGGTTCGTCGAGCACGTACATCACGCCGGTCAGCCCCGAGCCGATCTGGGAAGCGAGGCGAATGCGCTGCGCTTCGCCGCCCGACAGCGTTTCGGCGCTGCGTTCGAGCGACAGGTAATCGAGCCCGACGTTGTTCAGGAACATCAGACGCGCGACGATTTCCTTGACGACCTTGTCGGCGATCTCGCGCTTCGAGCCTTCGAGACGCAGGGTCTGGAAGTAGCCGAGCGCGTCGCGCAACGGCCAGCCGCTGATCTCGAAGATGCCGCGCGCGTCGCTGTCCGCGCCGATGCGCACGAAGCGCGCCTCGCGACGCAGCCGCGTGCCCGCGCACGCCGGGCATGGCTGGTTATTCTGGTATTTGGCGAGTTCTTCGCGCACCGCGGACGAATCGGTTTCGCGGTAGCGCCGCTCCAGATTCGGGATGATCCCTTCGAACACGTGCTCGCGCACCGACGTGCGGCCGCGCTCGTTGATGTACGAGAACGGAATTTCCTGCTTGCCCGAACCGTACAGCAGGATCTTGCGGACTTTCTCCGGCAGGTCCTCGAGCGCGGTGTCGATGTCGAAGTCGTAGAACGCTGCGAGGCTCTGCAGCATCTGGAAGTAGAACTGGTTGCGCCGGTCCCAGCCCTTCACCGCGCCCGCCGCGAGCGACAGCGACGGATGCGCGACCACCCGCTTCGGATCGAAGAACGTAATCTGGCCGAGGCCGTCGCATTCGGGGCACGCGCCCATCGGGTTGTTGAACGAGAACAGGCGCGGCTCGAGTTCCTGCAGCGAATAGGAGCAGATCGGGCAGGCGAACTTCGAGCTGAACAGGTGCTCCTTGTCCGTATCCATTTCGAGCGCGATCGCGCGGCCGTCGGCGAGACGCAGCGCCGTTTCGAACGATTCGGCAAGGCGCTGCTTCACGTCGGGGCGCACGCGCAGACGATCGATCACGACGTCGATCGTGTGCTTGTCGTTTTTCTTCAGCTTCGGCAGAGAGTCGACTTCATAGATTTTCGCGGTGCCTTCGTTGGCGGTGCCGCCGCCCGAGCGCACGCGAAAGCGCACGAAGCCTTGCGCCTGCATGTCCTCGAACAGATCCGTGTGCTCGCCCTTGCGATCGCTGACGACGGGCGCGAGGATCATCACGCGCGTTTCCTCGGGCAGCGCGAGCGCCGCGTCGACCATCTGCGACACGCTTTGCGCTTCGAGCGGAATCTCGTGATCGGGGCAGTAGGGCGTGCCGACGCGCGCGAACAGCAGACGCAGATAGTCGTGGATTTCGGTGACGGTGCCGACCGTCGAGCGCGGATTGTGCGAGGTCGCCTTCTGTTCGATCGAGATAGCCGGCGACAAGCCTTCGATCAGGTCGACGTCCGGCTTTTCCATCAGTTGCAGGAACTGCCGCGCATAGGCGGACAGACTTTCGACGTAGCGCCGCTGTCCTTCCGCATACAGCGTATCGAACGCCAGCGACGATTTGCCGGAGCCCGAAAGCCCCGTGATAACGACGAGCTTGTGACGCGGTAGGTCGAGATTGACGTTCTTCAGGTTGTGGGTGCGAGCCCCACGAATACGGATTTGTTCCACGGATTTATTCCATGAACTGCGGAAAGGGAAAGAGGCCAAACCTGCTACTATAACGACTTTTCCAGACCGCCGTTACGGTGTGCTGACAGCGGGAAAAAGGCGAAACTGGGGCCGTTTTCCGTGAGTACAAGATGCCGCGAGGGACGAGCGGGGGCGATGGGGCACGGGCTTTGCGCGTCTCGTCGGCGCGGACCCGCCGATATGCCGGGGCTAGCCGCCTGCCTGTTCGTTCTGCTCCACTGTGCCGGCGGCCAAGGCTGTCCCCACGGGCTCGCCGCCCGGTTCATTCAAACAACGCTTCGATGTCCAATCCGTCCGCCATCTCCACACGCATGAGCGCGCCCGAATTGCGCGCGACCGTGTCGCTTGCCGCCATCTTCGCGCTGCGCATGCTGGGTCTCTTCATGATCATGCCGGTGTTCTCGATCTACGCGAAGACCATTCCCGGCGGCGAAAACGTGCTGCTCGTCGGCATCGCGCTCGGCGCGTACGGCGTCACGCAGTCGATGCTCTACATCTTCTATGGCTGGATCTCCGACAAGGTCGGCCGCAAGCCGGTGATCGCGACGGGCCTGCTGATCTTCGCGATCGGCAGCTTCGTCGCGGCGGCCGCGCACGACATGACGTGGATCATCGTCGGCCGGGTGATTCAGGGGATGGGTGCGGTGTCGTCGGCGGTGATCGCGTTCATCGCCGATCTGACCTCGGAGGAACATCGCACGAAGGCGATGGCGATGGTCGGCGGCAGCATCGGCGTGTCGTTCGCGGTCGCGATCGTCGGCGCGCCGATCGTGTTCCACTGGCTCGGCATGAGCGGGCTCTTCACGCTGGTCGGCGTGTTCTCGATTCTCGCTATCGGCGTCGTGATATGGGTCGTGCCCGATGCGCCGAAGCCGGTGCATGTGCGCGCGCCGTTCGCCGAAGTGCTGCACAACGTCGAGTTGCTGCGTTTGAATTTCGGCGTGCTCGTGCTGCACGCCACGCAAACCGCGCTGTTCCTCGTCGTGCCGCGCATTCTCGAAGCGGGCGGGCTGCCGGTCGCTTCACACTGGAAGGTGTATCTGCCGGTGATGGGGCTGTCGTTCGTGATGATGGTGCCGGCGATCATCGCCGCCGAGAAGCGCGGCAAGATGAAGATCGTGCTGCTGTCGGCGATTGCTCTTATCCTGATCGGCCAGTTGTTATTGGGCGTTGCTCCGCATACGATTCTGAGTGTGGCGGCGATCCTGTTCGTGTACTTTCTCGGCTTCAATATTCTCGAGGCCTCGCAGCCTTCGCTGGTGTCGAAGCTCGCGCCCGGTACCCGCAAGGGAGCCGCGGCCGGCGTGTACAACACCACGCAGTCGATCGGTCTTGCGCTGGGCGGAGTGGTCGGCGGCTGGCTGCTGAAGGTGAACGGCCAGAGCGCGGTTTTCTTCGCCTGCTCCGGGCTGGTATTTTGCTGGCTTATAATCGCCGCAAAGATGAAACAGCCGCCGCGCAAGGCATAACACAGCGTACTCGGGGCACCTCCCGAATCATCCAGAACTCACCCGGCGGCGGGCAGAGGCGCTCTTCTGGTCTCGGGCCTGCCGGCCGTGAGACGCGAACCGCGTAGTGCCGCGCCGCCTGCAACAGGAATCAACAGGAGAAATTCATGGCATCCGTGAACAAGGTCATTCTGGTCGGCAACCTCGGCGCCGATCCGGAAGTCCGCTATCTTCCGAGCGGCGACGCAGTGGCGAACATCCGCCTTGCGACGACGGACCGCTACAAGGACAAGGCGTCGGGCGAGATGAAGGAAGCCACCGAGTGGCACCGCGTCGCGTTCTTCGGCCGCCTCGCGGAAATCGTGGCGGAATATCTGAAGAAGGGCTCGTCGGTGTACCTCGAAGGGCGCATCCGCACGCGCAAGTGGCAGGCGCAGGACGGCACCGATCGCTATTCGACCGAGATCGTCGCGGAGCAGATGCAGATGCTCGGCGGCCGCGGCGGCGCGTCGATGGGTGGCGGCGATGAAGGCGGTTATAGCCGTGGCGAGCCGTCGGAGCGCAGCGGCGGCGGGGGTGGTCGCGCGATGTCGTCGGGCGGCGGTTCGCGTGGCGGTAGCGGCGGAGGCGGTGCGAGCCGTCCGAGCGCGCCGGCTGGCGGCGGCTTCGACGAGATGGACGACGATATTCCGTTCTGATCGTTGCGGCTCGATGCCGAGCCGACCAGCGTCCCGCTGATCGACACAAAAACAGAGGCCCGCTTTCTGCCAGGAAAGCGGGCCTTTCTGCCTTCTGTTTGCCGGCATTTTTTACGTCACGCGCGCGGACGGGGCATTCCGTCAGAAACTCACCGACTCAAATGCTCCAACGTATCCCGCAACGGCAGACTCGAAATCACGATCGGCCCGGTGAACGGCGTGTCGAGATCGACGATCACATAAACCGCCGAAGCAATCGACACCGCTCCCAGCGATATCGTCACCAGCGCCAACGCATTACGCGGCGCGATCAACCCGAAGCTCAGAAAGATCACGCCTAGCCAGAACGTCAGCGTCTTGAAGAACGGCCGCGAAATCGAGCTGTGCGCTTCCTCGATGATTTTCCAGCGCGCATCGATGACGCGCCGGTACTGCGTCAACGCGTCATCGAGTGCACGTTGCTGCAACGCATCCTGCGTGCGCAGCTGTCGCAATTGCCGCCCCACCGTGGTCAGCATGTCGCCCAGATGCACGTTTTCGAGTTGCTGCGGATTGCCCGGCGGCCCGAGATCGCGCGGATAGTCGCCGCTCGGCGCGGGCTCGCGCGGCCATGTCGAAGCGATCGCCGCCGCCGTGTACTGGCGCAACAGGCGCCGCGATTCGTCGGCCGCGCTGCCGAGCTCGCGCAGCGTCGAGTCGAATTCGATCAGTTCGGCCGCATAGCTGCGCATATCGTTCGACGCGGTGTCGAAGCTCGCTTTCGCCGATGCCGTCATCAAACCCAGCACCAGCGCGGCGAACGTCACCAGCATGCCGATCACGAGCTGCACGAGCTGTACGGTCTCGTGTGCCTTGTGCTCTTCCGGCAGCAGCGGCCGCACCCCGACGCCGAGGCCGGTGGCGATCAGCAGCAGCGCGAACACGAGTACGGCCGAACCGATTTCCGACATGGGCGCGCTCCGGGCAGGAAGGGGCTTCGACAGAAGGGCTTCAGCAAACGGGCTTCGAGACTCTATTGATGTAACGCAAGCCGGGCGAGCGATCAACCATAAAGTTTTCGGCCGATACGCCGTTGTCCCGAATGTGCTGTTTGCTTAATTTTCAGATAAGTTGCGGACCGGGCCGAACGGCGTGGGCGCAGCCTGCGTGGCCATGCAGCTATCGTCAACGATACGGAATCATCGGCCGGGCAGCCCAAGGAGACCAGTCCGATGTTGAAAAAGCTGTCGATTCGCACCAGCCTTACCCTGATGATCGTGTTCTTCGGCATCGTGCTGCTGCTCGGCGCGGCCGCGGGATTGTTGTCGCTGCGCTCGTCGAACGCGTCGCTGCAACAGATGTACACGGTCGACACGCCCGCCGTCGCCGACCTCGAAGGCAGCGCCGGCCAACTGCTGCGCCTGCGGCTCGCGCTCGCGACGTACGCGTCGCTCGTCGCGCTGAACGATCAGGACGGCGCGAACGCCGTGCTCAAGCGCTTCGATCAGTACCGCAAAGCCTCCGACGAGCGGCTTGCCCACTATTTGAGCGATGCGGGCACGGATGCCGATGAGCAGCGTCTGATCGCCGACATGCAGCAGAAGCGCGACGCGTTCCTGCACGACGGCGTCGACCCGACGCTCGCCGCGCTGAAGTCGAGCGACATCAACGCCTTCCAGCAATTGCAGGCGCATAAACTGCCGTCGCTGTACAGCGCGTACGAGAAGGCCATGCTCGCGCTCGAGCAGTTGCAGCTCGATCACGGCGCACAGCGCTACAAGGATGCGCAGGACCTGTTTTACGCGATCAGCACGGCGGTGGCGATCGGCATTGCGCTGTCGCTGGTCGGCGGCTTGCTCGCCCGCTTCGTGCTCGTGCGCGCGATCGTCACGCCGGTCGATGCGACGATCGCGCAGTTCCAGCGCATCGCCAACGGCGACCTGAGCGGCCGCATCGAGGTGCTCAGCGACAACGAGATGGGCCGTCTCGCGGCCGCGCTGCGCAAGATGCAGGAGTCGCTGATCGCGACGGTCAACGCGGTTCGTCAAGGTACCGATTCGATCGATACCGGCGTCAGCGAGATCGCGGCCGGCAACGCCGATCTGTCGCAACGCACCGAGGAGCAGGCGGCGGCGCTCGAGGAAACGGCCGCGAGCATCGAAGAGCTGACCACGACGGTCAAGCAGACGGCCGACAACGCGAAAGAGGCGAGCTCGCTCGCGCAGGGCGCCTCGACGCTGGCCGCGCAGGGCGGCGAGCTGACCGAGCAGGTGGTCGGCACGATGCACGGCATTGTCGACGATTCGCGGCGGATTGCCGATATCGTTGGCGTAATCGAGGGGATCGCGTTCCAGACCAACATCCTCGCGCTGAACGCCGCGGTCGAGGCGGCGCGAGCGGGCGAGCAGGGACGCGGCTTCGCGGTCGTCGCGAGCGAAGTGCGCTCGCTCGCGCAGCGCAGCGCGGCGGCGGCCAAGGAGATCAAGGGCTTGATCGACGCGTCGACCACCCGCGTGGAGCAGGGCTCGCAGCTCGTCGAGCGCTCGGGCACGACGATGAACGACATCGTCGGCGCGATCGCGCGCGTCAGTTCCATCATGAACGAGATCGCGGCGGCGGCGCTCGAACAGAGCACCGGCATCGATCAGGTCAATCGCGCGGTCGGTCAGATGGACGAGGTCACGCAGCAGAACGCGGCGCTCGTCCAGCAGGCGGCCGCGGCGGCGAGTTCGCTGGAAGATCAGGCGCGGCGCCTGTCGACGGCGGTGGCGGTGTTCCGGACCGGCAGCGAATCGCGCAGCCGTGCTCCGGCGCCCGGCGCGAAGCTGGCCGGTGTTGCCGGCGAGCGAAGACTGGACAGCGAGTTTGTCGCGGCGTAACGCGAGCCGTTGCGCTGCGTCAACCCGCGACCTCTCACCGTCCCACTACTGCATGGCCGCGTAATACCTCGCCACCGCATCGATTTCCTCGGGCGTCATCTGCCGCGCGACATTGCGCATCTGCTCGTTGATGTCGTTGCGCCGCGCGCCCGAAGCGAACGCCTGCAACTGCGCGGTCAGATAGGCCGCCGACTGTCCGCCGAGCCACGGCGCCGCGCCCTTGCGATCGAGTTGGCCATGACACGCCGCGCACGGTGCGATATTGCGTTGCGGGTCGCCCTGCATCACGAGCCTGGTTGCGGTCGCATCGGGTCCTTCGCCGGCGCGGGTCTTCTCGGCCGCCGCGGGGAGCGGGAGCGACGCGTAGTACACCGCCAGATCGTGCAGATCCTGGTCGCTGCGTCCCGCAATGATTGCCTGCATGACCGCGCTTTGCCGCTGGCCGCTCTGGAAGTCGCGCAATTCCTTGTAGTGCACGTCGGCGTACTGCCCGGCCAGCGCCGGCGCGGTGACCTGCACGGTGCCGAGTACGCCGTGGCACATCGAGCAGTGCTGCGTCGCGATCGTCGCGCGTCATGCGAAGAGCCGCACGAGCGCATCACGTGCATTGCTGACCAACTCGCTTTCGCCCGGACGCCGCGGCAGCAGATGAAACTCGATGGCGGGCAGCGGTGGCAAGCCGAAGTTCGCGGCACACGCCACCACGCCGCCGCCGAGCGACGACTCGTTCAGACAGGAAATCCCGAGCCCCGCCTTCAATGCGAGCTGCAGGCCCGCGACGCCCGACGCCGAATGCGACACCACGTACGGTACCTTGTGTTGGTCGAGCAGCTTGACGGCGAAGCGCTGCAACTGACACGTCGACGGCAGCAGCACCAGTTGATACGGCGCGATGGGGCGGGTGGCGGCATCGGCGCAACTGGCCCATAGCAGCCTTTCGCGCCGCACGACGATGCTCGCGGCACCGGCACCCGCGCCGCGTGCACGCAGCTGGCCTGCGACGAGCCGCGCCGACAAACCGATGTCGAACGACGCGTGATCGTCCGCGCCGCTGTCGATCACCGCGCTCGGCAACACCGTCACGTGCAGCTTCAGCCGCGGATGCTGTTCCGAAAACGTCTTGAGGATGCGCGCGATGTCGTGCGGCCGGTAGTAATCGGTGATCGCGATGCGCAGCTCGCCGTCGAGCGAGCGGCCTTGCAGGTCGTCGAAGGCCGCTTCGCTCATCGCGATGATGCGGCGCGCATGCTCGAGCAGGCGCTCGCCGGCGGACGTGGGACTCACACCCTGCCGGCTGCGCACGAGGAGCGGCTGGCCGGCGCGCTCCTCGAGCTTCTTCAACTGCTCGCTTACCGACGACTGCGACAGGAACACGCGCTCCGCGCCTGCCGACACCCCGCCCGATTCGGCGACGGCGACGAAGGTCCGCAACTGCGCAAGGTCGAAACCACGCTGGCTCATGATTCGGTTTTTCCGATGGTGGCGATCTAAATTTCCGGCTTTGCCGATGGAATGCCCAGCCGTAGCATACCCTCGAATGAGACACGGAGGGTGTGATGGAAAACGGATCGTTGACAGCGTCGGGCGGCACCGGCGAGCGCGGCGCGCGGCATCGCTGGAAGGTGCTGGGCGTTGGTTTTGCCGCGAATGCGAGCTTTTCGGCGGCATTTTCGGGGATTCCGACGACAGCGGTGTTCCTGCGCTCGGACTACCACCTGGGCAACCACGGGCTCGGCCTCGTGCTCGGCATGCTCGGCCTGGGCATTGCGGTCAGCGAGTTGCCGTGGGGGCTGCTAACCGACCGCTGGGGCGATCGCAGGGTACTGCTGCTCGGCTTGCTGTCGACCGCGGTCGCGCTAGCCGGTCTCGCGCTGTTCGTGTCGCCGGGCGGCGCGCATGTGCCTGGCATCGTCCCGCTCGCGCTCGGGCTGCTGTTTGTCGGACTGCTGGGCGGCAGCGTCAACGGATCGAGCGGCCGGGCGGTGATGGCGTGGTTTCGCGAAGGCGAGCGCGGCCTCGCGATGAGCATCCGCCAAACCGCGGTGCCGGCGGGCGGTGGACTCGGCGCAGTGGTCCTGCCGGTGCTCGCCTCGCACTTTGGTTTTGCGAGCGCCTATGCGGTGCTGGCGGTGGCGTGCGCGATCACCGCATGGTTCGCGTGGCGCTGGCTGCACGAGCCCGCACACGCGGACGATACGCCGGCGCCCAAAGGAGTGCGCGCGGCTGCGACGGCCTGTGCTGCGGCGGCCAACGGTCGGAGGTTGGACTCCTCGAACGTCAGCGCACCGCCGCCGATGATCTCCCCATTGCGCGACATCGCGATCTGGCGCGTCGCGCTCGGCGCGGGCGCGCTGTGCATGCCGCAGATTGCCGTGATCACATTCGGCACGGTGTTCCTGCACGACTTCGGGCGTGCCGGCGTGTTCGCGATCAGCGCGACGATGGCCGCGGTGCAGACTGGCGCCGCGATCGCGCGGGTCTGGAGCGGCGCGTGGACCGACCGGCGCGGCAACCGCCGCGCGTATATGCGGGCATGCAGTCTGGTGACCGCCGTGCTGTTCGTGCTGCTCGCGCTCGCGACCGGGCTCATCGGGCTGCGTCGCGCCGGGGCGGTCGCGCCGTTCGCGCTGATGATCGTACTCGGCGGAGTTAGCGCGTCGGCGTGGCACGGCGTCGCGTTCACCGAACTCGCGACGCTCGCCGGTACTCGCCGCGCGGGCACCGCGCTCGCGATGGGCAACACCTGCGTGTTCCTCACGCTGTTCGTGACGCCGCTTGCGATTCCGGCGCTGCTGTCTATCGGAGCATGGCCGCTGGTGTGGACGGTGGCGAGCGCTTGCGCGTTGCTCGCATTGCCGGTGTTTCCGCGCGCCGCGTCGACGCGTGCGATGCGCGCGACGCGTGCTTGCGATGCGGCGTGAGACATGGGGCGAACAGCGCGCGCTTTGCGTTGCCGAATTGATTTTGATTCGATTCGAATCACGGTGCGCATATTGCCTGGTCGAACTATAAATTATCCCGATTATTGATCTGGATTAGGAACGCTCCGATTGTCGTGAATTTGCGAGGGTGATCAGATGGCTTTTCCGGCACGTCGCTTGAGTGCCGCGACGCAGATCGACGCCTGCCGCCTGCACAGCCACTGCCGCGCGCATTTCGACCATTCTTATAACGAGCGAGACTAATCGTGACAAATCTTCGAATCATTCTGGCGGACGATCACCCGTTCGTCCTGCTTGGCCTGAAATCGACACTGGAGGCGCACGAAGGTCTGTCCGTCGTCGGTCAGGCGCAGATGCCCACTGCGTTGATCGCATTGCTGCAACACACACCGTGCGACGTGCTCGTCGTCGATCTTTCCATGCCGGAGCCCGCCGGCGAGATTGGCGACGGACTCGGCCTGATCCGGCGCATTCGTGGCGAGTGGCCCTCATTGCGCGTCGTCGTCGTGACCGGGCAGACGAATGCCGCGATGTTGCGTGTCGTCGTCGCCGATGCCGCGGTCAGTGTGATCGGCAAAGCCGATTCGCTCGAGGAACTGCCGCAAGCGGTCTGCGACAGTGCGCGCGGCGCGCGCTACCTGGGCCGCTCGGTAGTCGAAACGCTCGCGCGTTTGCAGCCGGACAACGGTCGGTTCGTGTCGGCCCTGCTGCTGTCGAAGCGGCAGACCGACATCCTGCGCAGGCTCGTGAGCGGCGAGTCCATCGTGCAGATCGCGGCGGCGCTCGGCTGCCATCGCCGCACGGTGAGCCGGCACAAGCGCGAAGCGATGGCGCGGCTTGGCGTCAACGACGACCCCGCGCTTTTTTCCTGTGTGCGCGCCTGCGGCACGGTCCTCCTCGAATCGGAAGACTAAGCATCAGGCATACGGTTGTTCGTACCATTTCAGAGCGCTCTGATGTTTGTCGCAATAGAAATGCTCGACCATTGCGTGAGCGCCGGTCACACATAACAAGGTCGAGAAATGAAAGTATCGAGGAGCGCCAGACGATGAACCTCATGGCTGCATCAGGCTCGCCTGTTCGAACGATCATTGCGGATGATCATCCGCTGGTTCTGCTGGCTATAGAAAATCTGATTGGCAACTATCCGGACCTGAAGGTGGTTGGCCGTGCGGCGGATGTCGCCGAACTGTTCATCGAAGTCGATCGCAGTCCTTGCGATATCGTGCTGATGGACCTTTACATGCCAGGAGGGCACAACGACAACCGGTTCGACGTCGTCAGGCAGTTGAAGGCGCGCTATCCCAACGTGGCGCTCGTCATTCTGACAATGGAAACGGAGGCGGCGACGCTGCGCAAAGTGATGTCGCTCGGCGTGGATGGGCTGCTGAGCAAACGTGATCGTATCGATCTGATCCATGTGGCGGTGGTCATGGCGCTGGCGCGCGAATGTTTTGTCGGTCCGGCGGTGCGCGCCATGCTGGCCGATGTCACGCTGACGAAACGTCTCGACTTCGTGCGCGCCACCCTGTCTCGCCGAGAGTTCGAGGTTTTTACGCAATACGCGTCAGGACTCGGCGTCACGGAAATCGCCACGCGGCTGGGACGTAGTGTGAAGACGATCAGCGCGCAGAAGTGCATGGCCATGCGCAAGCTGTCGCTGAATAGCGACGCCGAACTGTTTCGCTTCGCAGTCGAGTATGGCGTAGTGCCAGAAGGGCTTGGTCAAAGCCGTTAAGCGGGCGGCAACATACTGCGCAGGCGCGCGGCGAATATATCGGCATAACCGGGGGACACATTTCGTGCGGTATGCCCGATCGACACCATAAAAAAGTCACGGAAAAGAATGCCAAACAAGATTCACGTCGTCGTGGCGGACGATCACGACTCCATTCGCGCGGGCGTCCGATCTCTGCTGCGCGACAAGCCAAATATCGAAATTGTCGGCGAAGCTGCCGACACCCGTGGTCTCGCGAAGCTGCTCGATGCCTGCGCATGCGACGTCGTCGTGTCGGACATCGGCATGCCGGGACTCGACGGAGACACCAGCGCGGTGCCGCTATTGCGCCGGCTGCTACGGCGCACGCCGCATCCCCACGTGGTCGTGCTGACCATGATTGGGCGCGCGCATGTGTTGGCCGGCTTGCGCAATATCGGCGTGACTGGAATCGTCGACAAGCGCGACGCCGTGGACGCATTGATCGACGCAATCGAAGCCGTTGCCGCCGGGGGCACCCATCTATCGGAACAGGTTCGGGCCGCACTCGCGACCGCGGAGCCTGCGCCGCCCCGGCGCGGCGGTGTGATGAGCGCACGCGAGTGGGAGGTGTTTCAACTCTATGTGCGAGGCCTCGCGGTGCACGAGATCGCCACACGTCTGCGACGTAGCGACAAAACCATCAGCACGCAAAAACGCAGCGCGATGCGCAAGCTCGGACTGGAAACAGAAGCCGACCTGATCAACTACGCCACTCAGATTGGGCTGATATGAGGCGCAGCAACGGCCACAAATTCTTGTTCTCGATGGATTTGAGGTAGCCCTTATCAGACTTATCTGATTGCCGTGACGTGGGGGCACCCAATAATCTTGGCCGCCTGTCATTGCGCGCCTTGCGCCGCAACTGCCAAGCGGCTGGTTCGTGATCCGATTACCAATGGATCAGGGGAATCCGGTGCAGACCTCTTCGCGCGATCGTTTGGCGTCTGTGCCTCATACTTGATGGACGGGATAGAGATGTTTGCGCTAGGCAAGCGATTGTGCAGCGAGGGTGTGGGTACGGCTTGGCTCGTGTTCGTCGGCTGCGGCAGTACGGTGCTGGACACCACAGGCGTGCTGCAGGGCACTGGCGCGTTGCAAATGTCGTTGGCGTTCGGTCTTGCGCTTGCTACCGGCAGCTATGCCTTCGGCAAGATTTCCGGCGCGCATTTCAATCCTGCCGTCACCATCGGCCTGACGATCGCGCAGCGCTTTCCCGTGCGTGATGTCTTGCCCTATATCGCTGCGCAAATCTGGGGCGCAATAGTCGCCGCGGCGCTTCTCGCCTACCTCGCCAGCGGCCGGCCAGGTTTCGAACTCTCCGCGAGTGAATTCGCGGCGAACGGCTTCGGCGCTCATTCGCCCGCCGACTATCCATTGCATGCGGCGCTCGTCGTGGAATGCGTGCTGTCGTTCGTGTTTGTCGGAGCGTGCCTGCTGGTCGTCGTTCGAAAAGAGGTGGCAACGATTGCGCCATTCATCACCGGCGCATGTCTGATGCTCGTCTACCTGGTGTCCATTCCGATCACCAATGGAGCGGTCAATCCCGCACGCTCGACCGCGCAGGCGCTGTTCGTCGGCAACTGGGCGCTGGATCAGTTGTGGCTGTTCTGGGCCGCGCCGTTGGCCGGAGCAATCGCGGCTGGCGTGCTGTTTTCGTTTCTGGACGGCGGAGCCGATTCGTCTTCGGTGTCGTTGGTGGATGGGCAGGGTGACGTTTCGTGAGCGAGGGGCGGTACTCACCACTTCCGGTCGATGCGGTGCTGACATTGGGGCTGCGGCGTTTGTTGCGGTGTCTTTGGCCGCGCTCGCCGCGCCACTCAATGACGCATTGGCTCGCGTTTTTCCTGCTGGCGGTTACGGATGCGGTCTGCATGGCCGGACCTGCCGGCGCTGCGTCACAGCCACCCGTAATTTCCGCAGTGGGAGCGGGTTCTTCCGCGTCGTCATCCATTGCATTTCCTGCCAGATTGACGGTCGGCATTCTCGAAGGAGGCTGGGCGCCGTTCGACATTCCGCTGGGCGGCCGGCTCGCCGGCGTCAGCGGCGACCTGTTGCGCGCGCTCGTGGGGCCGAACGTCGTCATCGAGACGAAGAGCTTTCCCGACATGGCCAGGCTGGTCGCCGCGGCTTGCGCCGGCGAGGTCGACCTGCTGACGAGCATAGCGCGCACGCCGGAGCGCGAGCGCTGCCTCAGCTTTACGGCTCCTTACTTCCACTCGTTCGCCTCGGCCGTCGTGCGTCGCGACGACGCCCGGCATGTGAACCCCGCCGACCTCGCTGGCGCGCGTATCGCGATCGAGCGCGGTTTTGCGCGTGAGCGTTTGTTGCGCGCAGGTTTTCCTCGCGCGAGTATCGTCTCGTTCGCGAGCACGCACGAAGCGCTGAACGCGCTACTGCATGGCGATGCAGACGTCTACTTCGGCTTCACGCCGGTCGTGCAATACGAACTGGCGACCGACGCGTATCGCAAGCTGCGCGTAGCGTTCGAGCAAGGCGGCAAAGCGCTCGACCTGCGCTTTGCCGTATCGCCTCGCCAGCCTGCTTTGCGCGATCAGCTGAACCGCGCGCTCGTGTCGATGAATCCCGCCGAGGCCGCCGCGATACGCGCGCGCTGGCTGTCCGGCAACTTCAACGCGGCGCCCGCGCCGCATGCACCACGCTTCACGTTGACGCCGGAAGAGAAGAACTGGCTGCGTTCGCTGCCGCCGTTGCAGGTCGGCTTCGACAACGACTGGGCGCCGTTCAGCTATGTTGATTCCGCAGGCCGCCCCGTCGGTCTGACCGCCGATTACCTCACGTACCTGAGCAGCACGCTCGGTGTCGTGTTCAACCGCGCGCGCATGGCCGACTGGGCCGCCGCCGTCGAAGCGTTCCAGCGTGGCGACCTCGCGATGCTGTCCTCCACATCGAGTCGCGCCGCGCTTCTGGTAGGCGCCGACCATAGCCGTGTGTACGAGAGCGATCCGCTGGTGATCGTCGGGCGCAGCGGCGCGCCGCCCCCGTGCTCGTTCGACGACATCACGTCGTGCCGCGTCGTGATGTCGCCGCACGTGGCCGGCTCGGTGCCGCTCGCGTTGGAAGCGGTGCCGGTCGATCACATCGTCGTCGCGGCGAGCCTGGGCGAGGCGCTGCGCATGGTCGCGAGCGGCGAGGCCGACGTGCTGGTCGGCAACGCGGCCGCGATCAACGTGCAACTGCGACAGCACTACGTCGGCGCGCTCAGGGTGCTCGACTCGCTCGGCGAATCCGACTCGTTGTATTTTGCTGTGCGCGAGGATCTGAGCCCGCTCGTCAAGCTGATCGATCGCGCGTTGCAGGCGATGCCGGCAGCCGAAAAGCAGCGCATCCGGCGCAAGTGGGTGAGTCCCGCCGCGCCGGACAACGCCGTATGGAGCGTGACTGCGGTGCGGCTGCTGCCGGTGCTGATCGGCATCGGCGTCGTGCTGCTGGTCACGTTGCGCGCGTACGTGCTGCTGCAACGCGAAGTCCGGCTACGCAAGCAGACCGAGCGCGAACTCGCACTGCAATTGAACTTCCAGGAAACGATGATGAAGACGGTGCCGTATCCGCTCATCGCGAAAGGCCTGGACGGACGGTACATCGCGATCAACGAGGCCTATGAGAAAGCGTGCGGGCTGGAGCGGAAGGACGTGCTCGGGCGCACGACGACCGAGGTCGGCACATGGGGCGACGCAAACAGCCGCGTGCTCGACGACATCACGGGCGAGATCCTGCGCGGCGGCGGCATCGCGAAAGTCGAACTCCAGTTCGAGGACGGCGCTGGCGAGACGCGGCATGGGATTTTCTGGACGAGCGTCTGCGAGGCCAGCGATGGGCGTCCGGCGTACGTGCTTGGCACGATGGTCGACATCACCGACATCCGGCGCGCTGAAATGCGCGCGAGCGAAACCGAACGGCGCCTGTTCGACGTCACGCGCTCGTTGCCCGCCGTCGTGTTCCAGTTGCGGCGCTCGCCGTCCGGCGCGTATTCCTTCCCGTACATCGGCGGCGACACGCGGCATCTGCTCGGCGAGGGTGATTGGCATGGGGGGGCACGAGTCGATTTCCAACGAGTGTCGGAGCTGGATCGGCCGCGCGTTCTCGCCGAGCTCGAGCGTTCCGCGAGCTGCGCCTCCCCAGTGCATATGGAGTTCCGCCTCGAAAACGCCGGTCAACTAAAGTGGGTGCGGGCCGAGCTGGTGCCGCGGCGAGAAGCCGATGGCAGCGTCGTTTGGAGCGGCTATTGGGTCGATGCGAGCGTCGAGCGCGCGCGTTCGGAGGAACTCGCGCGGGCACGCGATGTGGCCGAGGCGGCCTCGCGCGCGAAGGACGACTTCTTCGCGATGATGAGCCACGAAATCCGCACCCCGATGAACGGTGTGCTCGGTCTCGTCGAAGTGCTCGAGCGCACGCCGCTCAGTACCGATCAGAGCGAAATGCTCGGCATGATCCATGAGTCGGCGGGCGCGCTGCTGCAGATTCTCGATGATCTGCTCGATTATTCGAAGATCGAGGCGGGGCGGCTCACGCTCGAAGCCGAGCCGATCGATCTGCGCGAACTCGTCGATAACGCGGTCGGCCTGCTCGCGGGGCGCGCCCACGAAAAAGGGCTGAAAGTGCGCGTCGACATCGCGACCGACGCCGCCGCGACGCTCCGCGGCGACAGCGTGCGTCTGCGCCAGATTCTGTTCAATCTGCTTGGCAATGCGATCAAGTTCACGCCGAAGGGCGAGGTGGGTGTTAGCGTGGCGGTCGTCCAGGATCGCGCGGACTCGCAGACGTTGGAGCTGACCGTTGAGGACACCGGCATCGGCATCGCGCCGGATGTGCAGGCGGGCCTGTTCGAGCCGTTCGTGCAGGCTGAGTCGTCCACCACGCGGCGCTTCGGCGGCACGGGCCTTGGGCTGACGATCTGCCGCAAGCTGATCGACCTGATGAACGGCACGCTCGCGCTGCGCAGCGAACCGGGCCACGGCACGAGGATGACCGTGCGGCTGACGATGCCGATCGTCGAGCAGCGTTATTCGATCAACGGTCTGCGCGGCAAACGCGCCGTCGTGATCACGCGAGATCCGCGCATCGGCCGCGCTCTCGCACACTTCGGCGAGGCGCTCGGGCTCGAACTGCGCAGCCTCCCGGCCGCTGCGGCGACGCAGGGCAAAAGCGACCTGCTGAGCCGCGCGGATCTGCTGTTCGTCGGCGAGGACGTCACGTTGCCCGTACAGATCGGCGCAAATGCGCGTGTCGTCACGCTGACCGAAAAGCCGATGCCGACGGGTTACCGCATCCTCGACGACAAGGTGCGCGTGAGCATCAATCCGTTTTCGTGGCGCGGCCTCGGCGCCGCATGCGCGGCCGCGATGACGGGCCTGTCGTCGATGTCCCCGATGGTACCGCGAGCGCCAGGCGTGCCGTTCTCGACCGATGGCGTCGCGCCGCCGCCTGATCGTGAACGCGCGATCGCGAGCGGGCGACTGATTCTTGTCGCGGAAGATCACCCAGTCAATCAGGAGTTGATCCGCCATCAACTCGCCCTGCTGGGGTTCGCGTGCGACGTCGCGAACGACGGCGCCGAAGCGCTTCTCGCGCTCGAGCGCACGAGCTATGGCTGCCTGATCACGGACTGTCACATGCCGAACCTGTCCGGTTACGAACTGACTCGCCGTATCCGCGAAGCGGAGGCACTGCGCGGCGGCGCGCAGCGTCTGCCGATACTCGGCATCACGGCCAACACCGCGCCCGATGACCTGAGGCTGTGCCGCGAAGCCGGCATGGACGACAGTCTGATCAAGCCGACTCGGCTCGCCACGTTGCGCGACTACCTGAGCCGCTGGTTTGGTACCGACACCGTTCGGCACCCCGCGCCGGCAGAAACATGCGGTCGCGAATCGTCTGCGCCGGCCGGCGAGCGGCAGATCACGCAGCGCGTCGGTGTCGAACCGTACGTGCCCATCGAACTAGCACACATGACGCAGTTATGGGGAAGCGAGTCGACGGTCAAGGCGTTGCTCGGTTCATTCATCTCGTCGATGCGCGAAGACTTCAACGTGCTTGCGACGTTACTCGAACGCGCGGACACGGGGCGGGTGCCCGAGTGGCTGCATCGGGTGATGGGGGCGGCCAGCGTGCTGCAGTATCAGCCACTCGTACACGCGCTCGAAGCCTTTCGTCGCGACATTGTCGCGAAGTCGCCCGAGCAGTTGCGTAACGAGGGGCATGCGCTAATCCGCCAATGCGAGGCGATGCTCGATGGCATCGAACAGCAGGCCGCATTGCTCGCCTAGCGGGCGGCGGGCGGTGACCTCGCGCGAATACGCGGCCGATTCAAACGGCCGCGACCAAAATCGGGACGAAAAAAAAACGCGGCCGAAGCCGCGTTAAAGATTTGGAGACATCCTTCGATGAAGGAGTCACTTCTCGCAAATCGAAGCATACCAGGAACAGCGTCATTTATTCATTACAAATCGCGCAATTAACTTTTCGATTAAATCGATTAAAACGATTTCGCACTACGTTTTTGCCGGTATTTTAGGCATATCGTGACGAACGCCTGTGCGCATTGCGCACCTTGCCCATCAGGCCTTCGGTTTTAATCACAGTCCGGTTCGAATCAAAGCGGCCCGCGCAAGCCACCATCCCAACCTCACCGGCTCCAAATGATTTGCACTAGTATGTGGAAGCTCCGCACGGCCGACACGGGTGCCGCGGCGGCGCGTCAATGTCCGGAGAAGACCATGATTTCACTGCGAAAATTGAATCTGGCCGTGGTGGTGTGGGCGCTTGCGTCGGGCGCTGCGTTCGCGGATACGGTTGCGCTGAAGGCGAATCTCCAGCCGTCGAGCGAAGTGCCGCCGCGCGTGAGTCACGGGCACGGCATGCTGAATGCGACCTTCGACACGTCCACCCAATCGCTGCAGTGGACTGTTACTTACGAAGGCTTGAGCAGTCCGGTCACCGCCGCGCATTTCCACGGTCCCGCGCCGGTTGGCCAGAACGCGAAGGTCCAGGTGCCGATCGAGAAGAATGGCCTCGCGAGTCCGATCAAAGGCACGGCGAAGCTGACCGAGCAGCAGGTCACGGATCTGATGGCGGGGCAGTGGTACTTCAATGTTCATACCGCGCAGAATCCGACGGGCGAAATTCGCGGGCAGGTGTTGCCGGCGAACTAGGCGTGGGCCTCGCGTGGGCCGAGCGCGCGTGCCGCGGCCAAAAGCAGCTTCACACCGTTAGAACCCGCCAACCAACGGCGTCCCCGCCACCGCCCGTACCATGACGGGACTTCAACGAAGGAGCATGTCCCGATGAGCTGGCAAAGCGCGCTCGCTTGCTGGTATTTGCGCAAGCAGTTCCGGCCCGAAACCCTCAAACCGTCTATCAACGTCGAGCGGGCGCGCGCGCTGACCTCGAAGCGGGTGTGGTCGCCACGCGTGCCGCGCGGCTGGCATCTTCGCGAAACGTATGGCGCGGGCGAGGCGCCGCTCGTCGGCGAATGGCTGGAACGCGTGGACGGCGGCACGGCCGGCGGCGCGGAGCCGACGGTGCTGTATTGCCACGGCGGAGGCTACTACTTCTGCTCGCCGCGCACGCATCGGTCGCTAACGTTCGCTCTCGCTACCCGCGCAGACGCGCGGCTCTTCTCCCTCGACTACCGCCTCGCGCCCGAGCATCGCTTTCCGGCCGCGCTTGAGGACGCCACCGCCGCCTATCGACAGCTGCTCGCGATGGGCATCGCACCGAGCTCGATCGTGGTCGCCGGCGACTCGGCGGGCGGCGGCCTCGCGCTCGCCACGCTGGTCGCGCTGCGCGACGCCGGCGCACCGATGCCCGCTGGCGGCCTGCTGTTCTCGCCGTGGACCGATCTGGCGACGACCGGCGCGAGCCTGCGCACCAACGACAGCGTCGATCCGATGTTCTGTGGCGCCTCGATCGAGCGCGCGGCCAAGGTCTATCTCGGCGACGCGCCGGCCACGCATCCGTACGCGTCGCCGGTCTACGCGGACCTGCGCGGTCTGCCGCCGCTGTTCTTGCAGGCGGGCAGCACCGAGGTGCTGCTCGACGACGCGCGCCGCGTCGCCGACAACGCGCACGCGGCAGGAGTCGATTGCGAATGCGAGGTGTGGAAAAACCTGCCGCACGTGTGGCCGATGTTCGCGCCATTCATGCCGGAGGCGAACCGCGCGCTCGATCGCGCGGCCGCGTTCGTGCGACGCGCGACGAGCCGCGCCGCGAACAGGGCTCAGGCGTCGAGCGTGACGTCGAGCGTCCGATAGACGGCTTCGATCGTTTGCTGGCCGTATTGCCGCTCGAGCCGCCGCACGGTGAAGTGCCCGTGCGCGACCTGCTGGAAGTGATCGATAAACACGGTGTTGACCATCGCGCCGAGCACCGCGCCGATCGCGGGAATCGATTTGGCAGCGATCTGTTCGCTGACCTGCACCGAAAAGCGCGCGGCGATCGCGTTGAGCAGCCGCAGCAGCGCCGCCGAGCCGTGGGTCGTGAAGCCCTTGCTGGCCACCTCGGACGACGCCTTCGACACCGCCTGCGCTAGCGCGCCGCGCATGAAGAAGTAGCCGAGGTCGGCGTCGTCGTCCTCGCTCGATGTACCGCCCATGCCGAGCACGGTCAGGCATTGCAGCTGCGTGTCGACCGAGGTCAGGTCCTCGCCCTCGCTGCGCGCGATGTCGCAGATCGAGCGGAACATCAGCGTAGTCGTGACCGGCAGCTCGACTGGCAGCGCGATCAATCCAAACGCCCCGCCGGCCGCGCCGGTGGTCGCGACCGCGAACTTGTGCAGCAGGTTGTTCGGCTTGTCGGGCGCGAGAAGCCTGGCGTCGTCGCGCCGGCCGAGCGTGCGTAGCGCGATCGACAGACATTTGCGCAACGCGGCCTGCGTCGCATCGGACACTTTTTGGTTGGCGAACGCCGGGATGCGCGATAGCAGCTTCTCGATCGGCGCGCCGACGACGCTCGCGAGCTTCATCGTGAGCGCGGGGCTTTCGAGCTGGTGTTTCGCGCGCCGCAGCGCGGCGAGATCCTGCTCCGATAAGGATGGTGCTGCGAGCGAACTCGGCTGCATGGGCCTCCCTGGCATGTCGTGTCCTGGATACTTCAAGGTCAGTCTACCGCGTTGCAAGACGCGTTCCGGTCCCGGTTGGAGCGTCGCATCGTGGTATGATCCCCAATCTTTTGACACGTCAACTTTTGCTCCATCAAAAATGGCTGTCCATACCGCCGCCCACCATTCGAGTGGGCAAGTCTTACCGTTCCGCGAATCCCTGCTGGCCATGCTCGGCATCTCGTTCGTCACGATGCTGGTCGCGCTCGACCAGACCGTGGTCGGCACCGCGCTGCCCACCATCGTGTCCGAACTCCGAGGCTTCGAGTTGTACGCATGGGTCGCAACCTCGTATCTGCTGACCTCGGTGATCACCGTGCCGATTTTCGGGCGGCTTGGTGATTATTACGGGCGCAAGCCGTTCGTGATTGCGTCGATCGTCGTGTTTACCGGCGCCTCGGTGCTGTGCGGGGCGGCCAACAGCATGCTGTTTCTCGTGCTCGCGCGCGGGTTGCAGGGCATTGGCGGCGGCATGCTCGTCGGCACCGCGTTCGCATGCATTCCCGATCTGTTCCCCGATTCCGTCGTGCGGCTGCGCTGGCAGGTGCTGATGAGCTCGGCGTTCGGCATCGCCAATGCGGTCGGCCCGTCGCTCGGCGGTTTTCTCACGCAGTACTACGGCTGGCGCTCGGTGTTCTATGTGAATTTGCCGGTCGGGCTGCTGTCGCTGTTTTTCGTCTGGCGTTTCCTGCCGCATCTGCGGCACGTCGAACATACCGGCAAAATGCGGCTCGACTGGCCCGGCGCGCTGCTGATCGCGATTGCGCTCGGCTCACTGCAGCTGTTCGTCGAATTGCTGCCGAAGCACGGCGTCACGCTGAGCGCGTTCGCGCTGCTCGGGCTCGCCGTCGCGTCGGCCGTCACGCTGTGGAAATGGGAAAAGCGCTGCCCGACCGCGATCCTGCCCGTCGACATGTTCCGCAACCGCAGTCTGGCCGCGCTGTTCACGCTGGCCGTGCTCGGCGGCTTCACGATGTTCTCGCTGCTGTTCTACGCACCGCTGCTGTTCCAGGGCGGCTTCGGCATGTCGCCGAAAGAGGCGGGCCTCGTGATCACGCCGCTCGTCGTGTTCATCACGATCGGCAGTATCGCGAACGGGCGCGTCGTGTCGCGGGTGAAGAATCCGAACCTGATGCTGTACATCGGCTTTGCGATGGTCGCGCTGTCATGCCTTGGCATCGTCGTCGCGACCCGTTCGATGCAGCAATGGGTGCTGATGTCGTTCATGGTCGTCGGCGGCCTCGGGCTCGGCTTCGTGATGCCGAACCTGACGATCTTCGCGCAGCAGACCGCGGGCCGCGAACACCTCGGCATCGCGACCGCGCTGCTGCAGTCGCTGCGGATGATCGGTGGCATGATCGGCACGGCGCTGACCGGCACGCTCGTGACCCACATGTACAAGAGCGGTGTGCGCAATGCGCTCGAAGGCGCGGGCGCGACGCACTGGTTCGCCGATCTCGGCGATCCGCAGATCCTGATCAACCGCGATGCGCAGACCACGCTCGTCGACCAGTTGACCCACGCTGGCCACAACGGCGCGATGTTGCTCGAAAGTGCGCGCGAGGCGCTGGTCGGGGCGATTCATCTGGGTCTCGCGATGGCCGCGGTGATCGCCGTCGTGTCGGTGTGGCAAACCCGCCGCGTGCCGCCGATCAAGCTGCAGCGCAAGCTCGAGCCGGTGATTCACGCAGACTGATTTTTGAACTTGGTGTTGGACAGGCAGATTATGGAAGAACAGGACCGCGTCGCCGTCATGCAGCAATTTGGTCGCACGTATCGGGCGTTCATGTCGGCATTCGAGGCCCAGGTGGGGCATCCGTTGCCACGCTGGCGCATTCTGCTCGCGCTGCGCGAGCAGGCCGGCGAGTCGTCGCAGAAGCGGCTCGTCGAGCGGTTGCGCGTCGATCCTGGCGCGCTCACGCGACAGCTGAAGGCGCTCGAAGGGTTGGGCTGGATCGCGCGCAGCATGGATACGCGCGATAACCGCGTGACCAACGTGCGCCTGACCGAAGCGGGCCACGCCGCGACCGAAGCGAGCCTGCCGCGTCGCAACGCGTTCTTGCACGACACGATGGCCGGGTTGCCGGATGAGGCGCTCGCGGCGTTGTCGAGCGCGCTGAGAATGTTGGAGACGCGCATTGGCGAGGTGACGGCCAACGCCGGCGCCGCGACCGTGGCCGCCGCGCCGCAGGAGACCGCCGGCGACGAGGCGGCGCAGCGCATGTGATTTTTAGTCCGCGCGTGGCGATAAAAAAGGCTGTGAGCCCAAGGGCGCACAGCCTTTTTCTTTAGCGGAACAGATCGCGCTTCAGTCAGCGCGGCGTGGTCCGATCAGAAGAACGTCTCGATCACTTCCTTCACGCGATACTGCGGATCGACGACCAGCACCTGCTTCCACTTGTCGAACGTCAGGCACGGATGCGAGATGTCGAACGCGATCATGTCGCCCACTTTCAGATCGGCGCCGGCGGGAATCCGCAGATACGCGTGCTGATCCATCAGGCCGAAGATTTCCCAGCCCTCGCTCGCGGCGATGTCGCGCGGCGCTTGCCGGCCCGGGCGATAGTGGCGCGCCGGCTCCGGCATGCCTGCGTCGAACGCGGAGTCGCGTTTGCCGAGGCCGATGATCGCGCGATCCGGCTCGGGAATGGACTGCACGTACGCCCACAATTGCAGCGCCGGCAGCAACCCTTCGCCCATTTTCTTCGCGACAGGATTGCGCTTGAAAATGTCGGTCTGCGCCTTGCGATAGATGCCGACGTCATGCGTCAGGTAGCAGCCGGGACGCAGCACGACCTCGACCTTGCCGGATTGCGTCGCCTGCGCGAACTCTTCGGCGACCACGTCGTACCACGCCGATCCCGCGCCCGATAGCACCGCCGGCGAGCGCGCGAAACGCCCCTGCTCGACAAGTTCGCGAGTGACCGCAACCGCGCCTTGCAGGAACGCGCGCACTTCGGGTTCTTCCTTCAGCACGCCTTCGTACAGTTCGACCCCCGCGAGCTTCAGCACGTCCGGATAGCGCGCGATCGCGTCGAGCACCGCGTTGCGTTGCGCTTCGTCGCGCACGCCGGTGCGTCCACCCGGCACGCCGAGTTCGAGCAGCACCTGCAGCGGCTTCTTCACCGAGGTGAAGAATTCGCCGAGTTGCTCGACGCCTTCAGCCGAATCGACGAGGCAGAAGAATTCGAAATCCGGATCGCTGAGCAATTCGGCGATCATCATCATGTTGTGACGGCCGACCAGCTGATTCGCCATCAGGATGCGCGAGACGCCGCCGTGGTACGCCGCGCGCACCTGATGAGCGGTGGCGAGCGTGATGCCCCACGCGCCGGTTTCGAGCTGACGGCGAAACAGTTGCGGCGCCATCGTGGTCTTACCGTGAGGCGCGAGCTTGACGCCGTATTCGGCAACGAACGCCTGCATCCACTTCAGGTTGTGCTCGACGCGATCCTCGTACAGTACGGCAGCCGGCAGGCTGACGTCCTCGGCGAGCAGGTTCCACTCGAGGCGCGCGGCGTCCTTCAGCTGGACGCTCGTGCCCGGAACCATGCCCAAGCCCTTGCTATAAGGATCAATCGTCGCGCCCTGATAGTTTGTAACTTTCATGTCTCCGTGCTCCATCGTCCGGGTAAATTGAGTCAGATTTGACTTTACCATGTTATCGAAAGTACGATGTCTGAACGAATGTTATTTAGTACCATGGGTTTCGAAGGCCGCCGGAAAGGGCCGCGAAAGCCGTGCCGCGAACCCCACCGCCTGCCATGAACCGTAGCGCCGAACCGCTCGCTTTCGACATCGTCGCGCGCATTGCCGAGTGCGCGCCGGAGTTGCGCTCGGCCGAACGCAAGGTCGCCGCGCTGATCCTCGACGATCTGACCGCCGCGTCGCGCGCGAGCATCGGCGCGCTGGCACAGCAGGCCGAGGTCAGCATCGCGACCGTCACGCGCTTCGCGAAGGCGGTCGGCTGCCGCGACGTGCGCGAACTCAAGCTGCGGCTCGCGCAGGCGGCCGCGGTCGGTCAGCGGTTTCTCGAGCGCGACACCGCAAGCGACGCACCCGAGCCGATCGCCACGCGCGTCTTCGACGAGTTGCAAACGGCGCTCGCGCACAATCATCAACTGCTGCGCCAGGCGCCGCTCGCCGAAGCGGCGGCCGCGCTGCGCGATGCGCGCATGATCTACGTGTTCGGCATGGGCGGAGGCTCGACCGCGCTCGCTGACGAAATGCGTTTCAGGCTCGTGCGCCTCGGCCGCCCGGTCGCGACCTATCAGGACGGGCTGTTGCAGCGCATGGTGGCGAGCACGGTGTCGCGCGAGTGCGTCGTGATCGCGCTGTCCACCACGGGGCGCGTGCCCGAGATGGTCGAGAACTGCAAGATCGCGCGCAGCTACGGTGCGACGGTGGTCGCGCTGACGGCGCCCGCGTCGCCGCTGGCGAAGCTCGCCAACTGGCTGATCCCGATCGTCGCGTTCGAAACCGATTTCATTTACAAGCCGTCGTCGTCCCGTTACGCGATGATGATGGCGCTCGATGTGCTCGTCACCGAACTTGCCGTCAGTCAGGGCGACGAAAGCCGCGAATTGCTGCGCCGCATGAAGCACGCGCTCGACGCGCACCGCGGCGGCGGCGATCGACAACCGTTAGGAGACTGATCCATGCATTCGCATCCCGAAGCCGCCGACACGCTGATCGTCGGCGCGCAACTGTACGACGGCACGGGCGCGCCGCCCGTCGAGCGCGACGTGGCGATCCGCGACGGGCGCATCGTCGCGATCGGCAATCTGTCGAACTGGCTCGCCGAAGAGGTGATCGAGGCCGAGGGGCGCGCGCTCGCGCCGGGCTTTATCGACGTACACACGCACGACGACACGCATGTGATCCGCTCGCCGCAGATGCTGCCGAAGATCACCCAAGGCGTGACGACGGTGATCGTCGGCAATTGCGGGATCAGCGCGTCGCCGGTATCGCTGAAGGGCGATCCGCCCGATCCGATGAACCTGCTCGGCGAGCGCGACGCGTTCCAGTACCCGACCTTCGCCGACTATGTGAACGCGGTCAACGCCGCGCGGCCGGCGGTGAACGTCGGCGCGCTGATCGGCCACACGGCGTTGCGCAACAACCAGATGGACCGGCTCGATCGCGCGGCGACTGCCGAGGAAATCGAGCGCATGTGCGCGCAGCTCGAGGAAGCGCTCGCGCACGGCGCGCTCGGTCTCAGCTCGGGGCTCGCATACGGTTCGGCGTTCGCCGCGCCGACCGAGGAAGTGATGGCGCTCGCCGAGCCGCTCGCGGCCGCGGGCGCGCTGTACACGACCCATATGCGCACCGAGTTCGACGCGATTCTCGACGCGATGGACGAGGCCTACCGCGTCGGTCGTCATGCGCGTGTGCCGGTCGTGATCTCGCATCTGAAGTGCGCGGGGCCGTCGAACTGGGGGCGCAGCGTCGAGGTGCTGAAGTCGCTCGAAGGCGCGCGCGGCGGGCAGCCGGTCGGTTGCGACTGCTATCCGTACAACCGCAGCTCGTCGACGCTCGATCTGAAGCAGGTGACAGGCGACATCGACATCACGATCACGTGGTCCGAGCCGCATCCGGAAATGGCGGGCAAGCTGATCAAGGAAGTCGCGGCCGAATGGGGCGTCTCGCAGCAGGAGGCGGGCAAGCGCCTGCAGCCGGCCGGCGCGGTCTATCACAACATGTCCGAAGACGACGTGCGGCGCATCCTGTCGCATCCGGCGACGATGGTCGGTTCCGACGGCCTGCCGAACGATCCGCTGCCGCATCCGCGGCTGTGGGGCGCGTTTCCGCGCGTGCTCGGTCACTATGCGCGCGATGCCGCTTTGCTGCCGCTCGAGGAAGCGGTGCGCAAGATGACGAGCCTGTCCGCGCGCCGCTTCGGACTCGCGCAACGCGGCGAAGTGCATATCGGCTATCACGCCGACCTCGTGCTGTTCGATCCGGCGAAAGTGCATGACGTGGCGACGTTCGACAAGCCCCAGCAGCCCGCTGCCGGCATCGATGCGGTGTGGGTCAACGGCGTGCTGTCGTATCGCGATGGCGCGGTGACGGGCGAGCGGGCTGGCCGGTTCGTCACGCGCGGCGCGCCGTCGAAGGGCGATGCGCAGGGCGCGTTCTGATTTTTTATCGATTGATGGCGGCACGCGCGGCGAGGGCGCCGTGCGTGCCCGACTTTTTAAGGAGTGTGACGATGAAGCGATATGGCGTGGAAGGCGGAAAGGGAACGGGCGGTCAGGTGATGCCGTTCGCGCGCGCGGTCGAGGCGGACGGCTGGCTGTTCGTGTCGGGCCAGACGCCGATGGAAAACGGCGAAGTGATCAACGGCGGCATCGTCGAGCAATCGCACAAGGCGATCCAGAACGTGTTCGCAATCCTGAAGGAAGCGGGCTATGGCGCCGAGCACGTCGTGCGTTGCGGCGTGTGGCTCGACGATCCGCGCGACTTCGCGTCGTTCAACAAGGTGTTTCGCGAGTATTTTGGCGAGAATCCGCCGGCGCGCGCGTGCGTGGTGTCGTCGATGGTGATCGACTGCAAGGTCGAGGTGGATTGCGTCGCTTATAAGAAGCCGGCGGCCTGATCGCTTTGATGGCTTTCATGTGACGAGGGCGCCGCAGGTCGTGATGGCCTGCGGCGCCCTCGTCGCGTTTACCGCTGTTTTTTTGTGTTGGAGTTACTGCCGCGCGAGCCGCATGTTGTCCGGCATCGGCAGGTTGTAGTTGGTGCGGAACGGGTTGATGTCGAGCCCGCCGCGGCGCGTGTAGCGCGCATACACGGCGAGCTTCAGCGGTTTGCACATCTTCATGATGTCGACGAAGATTCGCTCGACGCATTGCTCATGAAACCCGGTGTGATTGCGGTACGAGATGATGTATCGCAACAGGCCCGCGTGATCGATCTGCGGGCCCGTGTAGTGGATCTGCACGCTGCCCCAGTCCGGTTGACCGGTCACCGGGCAGTTCGACTTCAGCAGGTTCGAGAACAGCGTTTCCTCGACCGGCGCTTCGTCGTGCGCCGCGCTCAAAAGTGACGCGTCCGGCTGATAGACGCTCGCCTCGAGTTCGAGCCGGTCGAGCGACAGACCGGCGAATTCTTCCATTTTCAGCTTGCCGAATTCGTGCGGTGTGCTCAGATGTACCGACACGCTCGCGCCGCACGACGCGGACACGTCGCGCCTGATCGTGTCGCGCACGCTCTCGGCCGAGTCGAACGCAGTCTGCGCGAACGAGCCGAGATACAGCTTGAACGATTTCGACTCGACGATGTTCGGCGAGTCGGCCGGCACGAAGAACGTCGCGACGGCGATCTGCGGCTTGCCGCGCGCGTTCAGCCACGACAGCTCGTAGGCGTTCCAGATGTCGGTGCCGAAAAACGGCAGTCGCGCGGTAATGCCGATCGCCTCGCGCGCATGGCTGCGCGCAATCGGAAATAGCAGCGTCGGATCGTATTGTTCGGTGTAAGTCGAGGACTTGCCGAGCGGGGATTGTTCGGGTGTCATGATGCGTTCACGATGCCACTCAGCACGTGCCCGGTCGCGGTTACGACGCGGGCCGATTCGCAGTGGCCGATCTGGTCGTCGAAGAAAAAGTCGGGCTCGAACTCGCGCAGAAATGCGCTTTTGTCGAGGCCGCCGAGGAACATCGCTTCGTCGATTTCGATGTTCCATGCCATCAGGGTGCGGATCGCGCGCTCATGCGCGGGAGCCGAGCGCGCCGTCACCAGCGCCGTGCGAATGCGCATCGGCGCGGCCGCGTCCGCGAGTTTTTGCAGCCGGTGGAGTGCTTCGAGCAGCGGCTTGAGCGGACCGTCCGCGAGCGGCAGATGCTTGTTGTCGATCTCGTGACCGACGAACGCGCGCAGGCCGTCTTGCTGGAAGATGCGTTCCGCTTCGTCGGAAAACAAGACCGCGTCGCCGTCGAACGCAATACGGATTTCGTCCGGGTATTTGCTCGCCATTTTCGCCGATTCCGGCAACACGCGTGCGGCTGGGAAGCCAGCGGCGAGCGCATCGCGCACGTCGTGCTGATTCGCCGACAAAAACAGCGAAGCGTTCAGCGGCTTCAGATAACCGAACGGCGCGCGGCCGCGCGTGAACACGCCGCGCTCGATCGCGAGCCCGTGTTCGCGGCAGGAATGAAACGCGCGCAGACCGCTGATCGGATCGCTACGCGACAGGATCACCACTTCGACGCGATGACCGCCGGCGTTCAGCGCAAGCAGCTTGCGGATCAGCGGAAACGCCACGCCCGGTTTCGCGGGCACGTTCAGACGCTCGCGCTGCAACGCTTCGTAAGCCTTCAGGTCGCCGGCCTCGTAGACACGGTTCTCTTCCTCGAAGTCGAACAGTGCGCGCGACGAGATTGCGACCACCAGTTTGTCGACGAGCGAAAGCGCCATCGTTGCGTTCCGGTTCGAAGAGATCAGGCGAGGAAGAGACGATAGACCGGATTCTTCGTCTCTTCCCAGCACGGATAGCCGAGCGTTTCGATGAAGCGCTCGAACGCCGCGTGGTCGCTCCCGGGCACCTGAATGCCGACCAGAATCGAGCTGTAGTCCGCGCCCTGGTTGCGGTAGTGGAACAGGCTGATGTTCCAGTTCGGCGCCATCGACGA